>JAFQFC010000023.1 GCA_017415775.1 Oscillospiraceae bacterium | reverse complement strand
GGCCTGTATCCCTACACCAAGCGTTACCTGGGCACCTTCTCCAACCACTTCTCCACCATCGGCCTCATCGGCATGAACGAGGCAGGTCTCAATGCCCGCTGGATCCGCAAGGACCTGACCCACGAGGAAACCCAGGACTTCGCCGTCCGGGTGCTGAACCACATGCGCGAGCGTCTTTCCGACTACCAGGAGCTCTACGGGGACCTGTACAACCTAGAAGCCACTCCCGCCGAGTCCACCACATACCGCCTGGCCAAGCACGACAAGGCCCGCTATCCCGAGATCATCACCGCCCACGAGGGCGCTACCCCCTACTACACCAACTCCTCCCACCTGCCCGTGGGCTACACCGAGGACGTGTTCGAGGCCCTGGCTATCCAGGACAAGCTCCAGACCCTGTACACCTCCGGCACCGTGTTCCACACCTTCCTGGGCGAGAAGCTGCCTGACTGGAAGGCTGCCGCCAAGCTGGTGCGCACCATCGCTGAGAACTACGAGCTGCCCTACTACACCATGTCCCCCACCTACTCCGTCTGCCCCGACCACGGCTACATTGCCGGTGAGGAGTACACCTGCCCCACCTGCGGCCGCAAGACCGAGGTCTACAGCCGCATCACCGGCTACTACCGTCCCGTCCAGAACTGGAACGACGGCAAGAGCCAGGAATTCGCTGACCGCAAGAACTATAAGCCCGCCTTCGACGGCGCTCCCGCCCCCAAGGCCGAGCCCGTAGCCGCCCCCGTGGTGGAGGACGCCGCTGTCGTGGCGGAGACTCCCGCCGCTCCCGTCGCTGCCGGTGAGGGCAAGGTCATGCTGATCTCCCGTGCCACCTGCCCCAACTGCCGTGTGGCCGAGACGCTGCTGACCAAGGCCGGTGTTGCTTACGAAAAGCACATCGCCGAGGACGATCTGGACCTGTGCCGTGCCTATAACGTCAAGGGCGCTCCCACCCTGATCATCACCAACGGCGACAACTTCGCCAGCTATTACAGCGTGCCCGAGATCAAGAAGTATCTGGCCAGCCTGTAACCTACAAATCAAAAGAGCCGGGCAAACGCCCGGCTCTTTCCACGAGAACAGATAGAGAGGTAATCGCTATGTATGATATCATCGTTGTCGGCGGCGGCCCCGCCGGCCTTACCGCCGCCGTTTACGCCCTGCGGGGCGGCCGCACCGTGCTGGTGGTGGAAAAGAACAGCTTCGGCGGCCAGATCGCCTTCTCCCCCAAGGTGGAGAACATCCCCGGCACCATCCAGATCAGCGGCGCAGAGTTTGCCGACAAGCTGGTGGAGCAGGTGGTGAATCTGGGTGCCGATCTGGAGCTGGAAAAGGTCACCGCCATTGAAAAGACCGCTGACGGTTTCACCGTCCGCACCGAGGAAGGCAGCGCCTTTGAAGGCAAGGCCGTGGTGCTGGCCCTGGGCGTGAAGCACCGCATGCTGGGCCTCCCCGGCGAAGAGGAACTGGTGGGCAACGGCATCTCCTTCTGCGCCGTGTGCGACGGCGCCTTCTACACCGGCCAGCACGCCGCTATGATCGGCGGCGGCAACTC
This sequence comes from Oscillospiraceae bacterium, assembly GCA_017415775.1. GTDB lineage: Bacteria > Bacillota > Clostridia > Oscillospirales > Oscillospiraceae > Vescimonas. Next base: position 70,035 of record JAFQFC010000023.1, on the reverse strand, counting down.
CGCTTTGCAGGAAGCCCTGCTCCTCAGCGAGGTGTGCAGCAAGGTGACCATCGTGCAGAACCTGGCCGACTTCACCGGCGAAAAGAAGCTGGCCGACGCCCTTGCCGAAAAGGACAACGTGGAGGTCTTCTTCTCCACGCTGGTGGACGAATACCTCACCGAGGACGGTCAGCTCAAGGGCCTGCGCCTGAAAAATGACGTCACCGGCGAAAAGTTTGACATCGCCGTGGACGGTGCCTTCCTGGCCGTAGGCCTGCAGCCGGAAAACGACGACTTCGCCGCCTTCGCCAAGCTGAATGCATGGGGCTACTTCGACTCCGCCGAGGACTGCCTCACCGATACCGAGGGCCTGTTCGTGGCCGGCGACTGCCGCAGCAAGCGCATCCGTCAGGTGACCACCGCCGCCGCCGACGGCGCCATCGCCGCCATGGCCGCCTGCCACTATCTGGACGGCATCAACTGAAAAAAGACACAAAAATTCCCGCCGCAAGGCGGGAATTTTTTCATTGAAACGCATCCTTTTTGCCAAAGGGCCGGTTCATATACTTGGGATTGACATACAGCACATAGACGCACACCACCACAAAAAGCAGCAGCGAACCCAGAAGGCCCAGTCCGAAGTGATACGTACACAGGGCCGCAGCCGCCTGCACGCAGCAATAGATCAGCTCGATCCGGCTGTTCTTTCGCCGCTGCGTCAAATCTTTTTCGTACCGCAGGTTACTCGCCATCCACACAGAACACGCCAGCAGCAGCACCAGTTTGATGAGCATAAATCCGTGGTCCGGCACCCGCTCGCCGTCCACCATGGTGTAGGTGACATAGGCGCAGGAATTCAGCACACCCGCCTGCAGGATAATGGCTATAAGACTCAGATTGGTCCGCAGGATCAGGGTGGATTTCTCCTCCGCCGACGGTGCCGATGGCGTCCGCACCAAGTCGGAAACGCTGATCTCCAGCAGCTCCGCCAGATCCACCAGATTGCTTGCCGTGGGCTCCGAACGGCCCGACTCCCACTTGGACACCGCCTGACGGCTGACGCCCAGCCGGTCAGCCACATACACCTGCGACAGCTTCAGTTCCTGCCGCCGTGCACGGATATTCTCCGCCAAGCTCACAAGCCTCACCTCCTGCCTCTATCCTACCAAAAGCACACCTTTTCGTAAAGCAACCACATGTCAACCGCCCGTCTCCCGCAGCAGTTCCCTCAGTTTTTTCGCAAAGGCCTCGCCGTGGTTGATGGCATACTGTCCGTGGCCCAGCCCCGGCAACACCTCCAACACGCTGTCCGGGATCAGTTCCTGCAGCTTCCGGGCCGAGCGGCGCATCTGCCCCGTCTCCTTTTCGCCCACCAGCACCAACGCCTTCGCCGCCGTGCATGCCAGCTCCCGCCGGGCCTCATAGGCGGCGTTGGCACGCAGGAATGCCGTCATGTCCTCCCGGGAAATGGCGCAGGTGTCCCGGTAATAGTCCTCGTACCACCGACTGTCGATGCCCAGCGCTTGGAACTGCCACCGGGCAAACCACGGCTTTTGGATCAGCCCATAGCTGGTGGCCATCATGGGTCCCACCAGCTTCTCCGTCATGGGCATGGGGATGGCCGACACGCTCTCCAGCACCGCCGCCCGGCAGATATCCGGGCGCTGCGCCAATATCTCCGCTGCGATCTGTCCGCCCAGCGACACACCGCCCAGCAGGGCTGCATGGCCGCCGCAATGCCGCTCGACGTAGTCGATCACCGCTGCGGCGTTGGCCTCGATGGTGGTGAACTCCCGATCGCTGCCGGCATGTCCGTCAAGCACAGGAAGCACTACACGGAAGTCCTGCTGCAGCAGCTCTGCCGCTTCCTGAAAGTTCCACCAGGACAGGCCCCCTCCATGCAGCAGCACGATCACATCCCGGTGATCTTTTCCGTATTCCACAACCTTCATTCCGCCGCACCTCCTCAAACCCTGTTTATTGCAAGAAAAGCTGCGGCCGCTCAGCGGTCGCAGCCTTTTCTCATTTCAGCTTCTTACCATCACTGAACGCCTTGCCCACAGCCTCGCCCAGCACCAGATAGTCGTGGTGCACCGGGTCGTAGGTGATGGGCCGCAGCTTCCTGGGATCGATCTTTCCCTCCGTCAGCACGCACTCATCGGCGCTGACGTTGACGATCTCGCCCACCAGGCGGCAGGTTTCCGTGTCGTAGCTGACCATCCGGCATTCCAGCGCCATGGGCAGCTCTTCAAAGCAGGGCGCATCCACAAAGGCAGACTTCACCCCATGGAACCCGGCCCGCACCGTCTTGTCGGGGGTCTGGTTGCCGGAGGTAATGCCCACGTAATCGCAGGCCACCAGCATATCCGCCGTGCCGATGCTGACGGTAAAGGCGCCCCGCTGCAGCAGATTCTCCGCCGTCTTGTGGCTGTCGTCCACACAGATGGTGATCTCTCTTTCCTCGCTGATACCGCCCCAGGCAGCGTTCATGATGTTGGCGCTGCCGTCGGCGTTGTAGGTGCCGATCATCAGCACCGGCATGGGATACAGCCACCCCTTGGCTCCGAAATTCTGACGCATCGTTGTTCCTCCTTACAGATACTTTTTCAGCAGTCCCAGCCGCCGCACGGCCTCCCGGAGGGACTCCTCGCTGCGGGCGAAGTGGAGACGGATCAAGTGGTTCACCGGTTCGGCGAAGAAGCTGGAACCGGGCACGGCCGCCACGCCCACCTCCTTCACCATCCACTCGCAGAACTGCAGATCGGTCCAGCCGGCAAACTTCTCCTTGGCCAAAAAGGCGGAGATGTCCACCATCACGAAGTACGAGCCCTGGGGTACCGTGTGGGGCAGGCCGATTTCCGCCAAACCACCGCAAAAAATGTCCCGCTTGCGGCTGTAAGTGGCCAGCATGTCGTCATAGTAGTCCTGTCCCAGCGTAAAGGCACGGCATACCGCCTCCTGCAGCGGGGCGGGAGCGCCGATGGTGGTGAAATCGTGAACCTTCTTGATGTACTCGGACACCTCCGGCTCAGCGATGACGAACCCCAGACGCCAGCCGGTGATGGAAAAGGTCTTGGACAGGGAGTTGCAGGTGATGACCCGCTCATAAGCACCGGGCAGCGATGCCGCCATGGTGTGCACATGAGGCGGGAACACGATGTGCTCATACACCTCGTCGGTGATGACGTAGGCATCGTACTTCTCGGCAAGACCCACGATGTATTCCAGCTCCTCCCGGGTAAACACCTTGCCGCAGGGATTGGAGGGATTGCAGACGATGATGGCCTTGGGGCCCTGACGGAAGGCCTCCTCCAGCGCCGCCCGGTCAAAATCATAGGTGGGCGGCACCAGCGGCACGTAGATAGGCTCAGCGCCGCTCAAAATGGCGTCGGTGCCATAGTTTTCGTACACGGGGGAGAAGGCGATCACCTTGTCGCCGGGATTGCAGATGGCAAGGACGGTACACAGCATGGCCTCCGTGCCGCCGCAGGTAACGGTGACCTCCGTCTCGGGATCGATGGTGCGCCCCAGAATGGGAGAGTATTTCTCGGCAATGCACTTGCGCAGGTTGGGCGAGCCGAAAGTCACCGGATACTGGTGCTGCTCGCCGCCGCCGGACATCTCCGCCATGGCCTCCAGCAGGATCTGGGGCGGGTCAAAATCAGGGAAGCCCTGGGACAGGTTGATGCTGCCGGGCGTCTCGTCGCTGATGCGGGTCATGCGGCGGATCACGGAATCGGTAAAGGTGTCTACACGCTTACTCAGCTGGGGCATATGGTTTTCCTCCGTTTCGGGGTGATTTTCCTGCGTTCATTTTAACCTCCCGCAGGGCCTGTGTCAATCTTTCGTACTTTTTTCCGCCGCTCCTACATAGGATAGCGTGGAAAGATCACAGGGGGGTGGTGAGCATCATCGAAAACTTGGAGCAGCGGGCCTGCGACCTCGCCTTGTACATCATAGAAAACAAAGCCACCGTGCGGCAGGCGGCCCATCAGTTCGGCGTCAGCAAATCCACGGTGCATAAGGATATCGCCGAGCGTCTGCCGCAGTTCAACCGACAGCTGTACCTGCAGGCCAAGGAGATCCTGGAAGAAAACAAGGCCCAGCGCCATATCCGGGGCGGCCTTGCCACAAGGAGGAAATACAAAGGCGAATAGGGCAGCCGACCGGCTGCTCTTTTTCTATGCAAAGCCCCGGGCGCTGTGCTATAATAAAAAAAACACCCCCGACACAGAGAGTACAAACGGCTTTGTTATCCTCGTCTCAGAAAGGAGGGACAGCCCTATGAAAAACCGCATCCTCATTGCTGAAGACGAGCCCAAGCTGCGGGAAGTGCTATGCGACTACTTCCGCAGCAAGGGCGATGCGCCCTTCGAAGCCGCCGACGGCCTGCAAGCGCTGGAACTGGCGGAAACGGAGGATTTTGATGCCATTTTGCTGGACATTATGATGCCCGGACTGGACGGCTTTGCCGTGTGTCGGGCCGTCCGCCGCCGTAAGGACACCCCCATTCTTTTCCTCACCGCCCTCTCCGACGAGGAGGACAAGCTCTACGGCTACGAGCTGGGCGCCGATGACTACATCACCAAGCCCTATTCCCTCTCCGTCCTCTACGCCAAAACCACCGCCCTCATCCGCCGCAGCCGGGGCGCACTGCGCACCGAGGGCCGCCTCCAAAGCGGCGGCGTGTCGCTGGACCCCGACGCCCAGAAGGTCTGGCTGGACGGCACCGAGATCACCCTGACGCCCAAGGAATTCTCCCTGCTGCGCTGCCTCATGCTCCACCGAGGACTGGTCCTCAGCCGGGAGCAGCTGCTGGTGAAATGCTGGGGCTACGACTACGAGGGCGAAGCCCGGGCCGTAGACACCCATATCCGCCGCCTGCGGGACAAGCTGGGCCCCCACGCCCACCATATCCGCACCGTCATCAAAGCGGGCTACCGCTGGGAGGAGGGCGAGGTATGAAAAAAGGAAAAACCAAGACCCGCACCCCCCGCCTGCAGCCCTATTTTGTCCGCCGCATCGGCCTTGTACTGGCCGGTCTGTGGCTGATCTCCATGCTTCTCCTCACCGTGGGCACCGCCCAGTATGTGCTGGACGAACTGGTGGAAAGCGGCTACGATTTCCCGGAATACGTAGGCAGGTCCGGCGGTCTGGAAGAGTACTATCCCACCGAGGAAAGGATGGCTCTCGGCGAAACACGGGAACATCGTCCCGGCGGCGCCGACTACTGTATGCTGAACGGCATCACCCGCACCACCCTCTACAACGGTCCCCCCACGCTCTCCTATTACCCGCATGATCCCCTCTGGGGCGGCATCTACCGTGACAGATGGAACAATCTGAACACCGCCATTCTCTTCCTGGACAACGAAGAGAACATCCTCCACCAAAACGGCGACTTCCTCTACTTCTACTATCAAACCGCCGACAGCTGGGCGGCGCAGAAAGAAAGCCTCGACGGCTACGCATGGGTGGACCTCAGCAACGAGGAGGATCCCCGCTATTCATTCCTGCGCACGCAGTATGTGGGTCTGGGTCCCATCGACACCCTGTATGACTGGGAAGCCGTGCGCATGACCGGTTACTTCGACGGCAGCCGCTTTGAACCCCTCAGCATGGCGCTGGCTGACTATTGGGCCTACGCCGATGCTGTCGAGCAGCTCTCCCCCTTCGTCAGTGAAGAAACCGACCACACCACCGGCAGCAGCACTGTCGGCAGCACTACCTCCAATTCCGGCAGCAGTACTGGCAGCATCTCCTCCGATTCCGGCTCCGGGCCGGAGTACACGATGGCACAACTGGACGCCATGGGCCTCATCGAATGGAAGGAGCGCTACGACCACGCCGCCGATGCTCCCGCCGACAAGGCGCTGGTGACCATCTACGGCCGCTATCCGGAAATGATGCTCTATGACGGAGATCCTGTCCGCTATCGGGGACAGGTCTACGACGATCTGGTGACATTGCTGCAGCAGGAGGGCTACTACCGCAGCGGGGAAGGCTCCAACCGCTTCCACCAGCGCACCTCCCAATACAGTCTTTTCAACAGCGTGCTGTTCGGCGTGCGCACCTATTGGGATTTCTCCGACTACGACTTTGCTTCCGATGAACCGTGGCCCGACCCGGCAGTCACCATGGTGACCGCCGTGCAGGCCAGCCCCCTGCTGATCGCCGCCGGGTATCTGCGCAACGTCTATCTCATCACCGCCGCACTGGTGCTGGCCGCCTTTTTCTGGCTGCGCAGCCTTGTGAAAAAGCACGTGGCCCAGCCCCTCACCGAGCTGAACAGCGGCATGGCCGACGGCTGGGTCCACCTGCCCGCCCGGTTCACCACACCGGAGCTGGCCGAGACGCAGGAACTGGCTGGTCACTACCGCACCACTCAGCAGACCCTTTACAGCCAAAAAAACGAGGTCGCCCGCCTCACCGCCGCCCTGCATTACGCCGAAACGGCCGAGGACAATCGCCGGCAGATGACCTCCCACATCGCCCACGAGCTGAAGACACCCCTGGCCGTGATCCACAGCTACACCGAGGGCCTGCAGGAGCATATCGCCGAGGAAAAGCGGGACAAGTATCTGGAAGTCATCCTCTCGGAAACGGAGCGGATGGACGCCATGGTGCTGGAAATGCTGGACCTGAGCCGCCTGGAAGCAGGCCGGGTAAAGCTGAGCCGGGACGAGTTCTCCCTGCAGGAGCTGTGCCGCAGCGTCTTTGACAAGCTGGAGCTGGCCCTGCAGGCCAAGGAACTGCAAGTGACCTACACCTGCTACTGCAGCGACATCGTCATCGCCGACGAGAGCCGCATCCGACAGGTGATGGAGAACTTCGCCACCAACGCCATCAAGCACACGCCCCACGGCGGCGAGATCCGGATTCGGGTCACCGCCGACTACAGCGGCCATACCTTCTCCATGGAAAACGACGGCGAAAACCTGCCCGCTGAGGTACTGGACAAGGTCTGGGATTCCTTCTGGCGGCAGGACGAGTCCCGCACCAGTCCCGGCACCGGGCTGGGCCTTGCCATCTGCAAGGGGATCATCACCCTCCACGGCGGCACCTGCGCCGCTTACAACACCAAAAAGGGCGTGGAGTTCCGCTTCCGTATCTAAGAAAAAAGACCTGTTCCGTCGGCACAGCCATACAAGGTCATATTTGATAGAATGTATCATGCTGTGCCGAAACTAAGTTTGCCCCTGCGGGACAAGTGAAGTTGCCTGGCGGCAGTGAAGTTACTTCGCAGTGAAGTTTGCTTTGCAAGTGTCTGGGGCAAACTTAACTTCATTTTTGCCCCAAAGGCAAAGACTTCACTGTAATCCATTACAACTTCACTGCAAACCGCAGGTTTGCAACTTCACAAAAAATATCACCCGAAGAAGAACTTGCTGTTCTTCTTCGGGTGATTCTCCTTTATACCACAGCACGCAGCGGTCGTGTGCGGAAAATTCCCTCATGGGATGCCTTCCATGAGGAACAGGTCTTTTTATCCTTATTTCTGCTCTTTGGGTACCTGCTTCATGGAAAGGCCGATGCGGTGCTTCTTCTGGTCCACTTCCAGCACCACCACCTTCACGATGTCACCCACGGCCACCATCTCGCTGGGATGCTTGATGAACTTATTGCACACCTGCGAAATGTGAACGAGGCCGTCCTGATGGACGCCGATGTCCACGAACACGCCGAAGTCCACCACGTTGCGCACCGTGCCGCTGAGCACCATGCCGGGGGCCAGATCCTTGATGTCCAGCACGTCGGTCCGCAGGATGGGGGCGGGCAGGTCGTCACGGACGTCCCGGCCGGGCTTCATCAATTCCTTCACCACATCCCGCAGGGTAGGTACGCCCACGCCGATCTTTTCGGCCACCTTCTCCTCGCCCAGCAGCTTCACCTTCTGCTCCAGCAGGGCGATCTCGCCCTTGGCCACGTCCTTCAGCGTATAGCCGCACAGCGCCAGCAGCGCCTCGGCGGCAGCATAGCTCTCGGGATGGACGCCGGTGTTGTCCAGCACAGACTTGCTCTCCGGCACACGCAGGAAGCCGGCGCTCTGCTCGAAGGCCTTGGGGCCCAGCTTGGGCACCTTCAGCAGCTGGCGGCGAGTGGTGAAAATGCCGTTCTCCTCACGGTACTTGACGATGTTCTTGGCCGTCGTACCATTCAAGCCGGACACACGGCCCAGCAGGCTGGCGCTGGCGGTGTTCACATCCACGCCCACGGCGTTGACGCAGTCCTCCACCACGCCGGAGAGGGTCTCGTCCAGCCGCTTCTGGGGCATGTCGTGCTGATACTGACCCACGCCGATGGCCTTGGGATCGATCTTCACCAGCTCGGCCAGCGGATCCTGCATGCGGCGTGCGATGGACACGGCGCTGCGCAGGTTCACATCGAACTCCGGGAACTCCTCGGCGGCCAGCTTGCTGGCGCTGTACACGGAGGCGCCCGCCTCGTTGACCATCATGTAGGCCACACCGCCGCCCAACGTGCGGATCATTTCCACGGCCATCTGCTCCGTTTCACGGCTGGCCGTACCGTTGCCGATGGCGATATGCTCCACGCCGTGACGGCGCACCATCTGGGAAAGCTTGCGGATGGCCTCGTCCTTCTGGCGCTGGCCGTAGGTGGGATACACCACCGTGGTGTCCAGCACCTTGCCGGTGCCGTCCACTACGGCCACCTTGCAGCCGTGGGCATAGCCGGGATCAAGGCCCATGGTCACATGGCCCTTGACGGTAGGCTGCATCAGGAGGGGCCGCAGGTTCAAAGCAAACATGGCAATGGCGCCCTCGCAGGCGTTGTCGGTGAGCATGGAGCGGATCTCACGCTCCATGGAAGGCCACAGCAGCCGGTCAAAGCCGTCCTCGCAGGCGGCACGCACGAAAGCAGCGCTCTCGCTGCGATTCGCAACGCAGCGGTTCCAGATGAGGCCCAGGGCCCACTCACGATCCAGCTCCACGGCCACCTTCAGGAACTCTTCCTTCTCGCCGCGGTTCACGGCCAGGATCTGGTGGCCTGCCAGCTTGGCGATGGGCTGGGTAAAATCGTAGTACAGGCGGTAAACGCTGTCCTCTTCCCTGGCAGCCACGGTGCGCAGATGGCCCTTTTTCACCGTCAGTTCCCGCAGTTCCTTGCGGATGGCGGCGTCGTCGGCGATCCACTCGGCGATGATGTCGTTGGCGCCGGCCAACGCATCCTCTACCGTCTCCACGCCCTTTTCGGCGTCGATGTAATCAGCAGCCAGCTCCGCCACGGGGCGCTTGTCCTTCTGCTCGAAGATGCACTGAGCCAGCGGCTCCAGCCCCTTCTCCTTGGCCATGGTGGCACGGGTGCGGCGCTTCTGCTTGTAGGGACGGTACAGGTCCTCCACCTCGGCCAGCGTCTTGGCGGCATCGATGGCGGCAGCCAGCTCCTCGGTCAGCTTCTCCTGATTGGCGATGGAGTTTTTGACCTCCTCCTTACGCTGGGCCAGATTGCGCAGATAGGTCAGCCGGTCGCTGAGGGTGCGCAGCATGGTGTCGTCCATACTGCCGTGCATCTCCTTGCGGTAACGGGCGATGAAGGGGATGGTGTTGCCCTCGTCCAGCAATGCGATGACGTTTTCCACGTACTGTACGGAGGTTTTCAGTTCCTGTGCCAGAGTCTGTGCGATATTTTGCATAACGGATTCCTTTCCCGGACAAGAAAGTGGCCGCTGTGCGGCCACTTTCCATTATTTATGGTACAATTTTTTAATTTCGTATTTGGGCTCGCAGCTGACATTGATGCCCAGCCGCTGATAAAGCTGAATGTCCTCACCGGAGATGATGACGGAGAAATGGGCGTCGCAGCCCCGCAGCTTGCTCAGCTGCTGCTGTGCCAGCGCCGCCAGCGGATCGCTGACACCGGAGATGGCCAGAGCGATCAGCACCTCGTCGGAATGGAGGCGGGGATTGCGGTGGCCCAGATTGTCGGTTTTCAGCACGCTGATGGGCTCGATGACCTCGGGAGAGATCAGCTCAATGGCAGGATCGATCCCAGCCAGATGCTTCAGCGCATTCAGGAGCAGCGCCGCCGATGCGCCCAGCAGCGAGGAGGTCTTGCCCGTCACCACACCGCCGTCGCCCAGCACCATCGCTCCGGCCGGAGCGCCGGTCTCGGCAGCCCTTTCCAGCGCTGCACCCACAGCGGGGCAGATCTCGGGGGTCACGTGGGCCTGCTGCATCACGATCTCCAGCTTGCGCACCACGCTCTCGTCGCATTCACCCCGGGCCTTCTGCACCATGGTTTTGTAGTAACGCCGCAGGATCTCCACCTGAGAGGCCGCACGGCACACCTCATCATCCACAATGGCAAAGCCCGCCATATTCACGCCCATATCCGTGGGGGACTTGTAAGGGGATTCCCCCTGGATCTTCTGGAACATGGCGTTGAGGACGGGGAAGATCTCCACATCCCGGTTGTAGTTCACCGTGGTCTCGCCATAGGCTTCCAGATGGAAGGGGTCGATCATATTCACATCGTTCAGGTCTGCCGTGGCTGCCTCATAGGCCAGATTCACCGGGTGCTTCAGCGGCAGATTCCAGATGGGGAAGGTCTCGTACTTGGCGTAGCCGGCAGCGATGCCCCGCTTGTGGTCGTGGTACAGCTGGCTCAGGCAGGTAGCCATTTTGCCGCTGCCGGGACCGGGAGCGGTAATCACCACCACAGGACGGGTCGTCTCGATGTAATCGTTCTTGCCCAGGCCCTCGTCACTGACGATGTGGGCTACGTCGGAGGGATAGCCGGCAATGGGATAGTGGCGGTAGCACTGCACGCCCAACGCCGTCAGGCGCTTGATAAAAGCGTCGGCGCCGGTCTGGCCGGCGTACTGGGTGATGACCACGCTGCCCACATAGAAGCCCAGCTGACGGAAGATGTCCATCAGGCGCAGCACGTCCTCGTCGTAGGAAATGCCCAGGTCGCCGCGCATCTTGTTCTTCTCGATGTCGCCGGCAGAAATGACCACCACGATCTCCACATCTTCCTTCATGGTGGCCAGCATGCGGATCTTGCTGTCAGGCTGGAAGCCGGGCAGCACCCGGGACGCATGGTGGTCGTCAAACAGCTTGCCGCCAAACTCCATGTACAGCTTGCCGCCGAACTGCGCCACCCGTTCACGGATGTGGTGGGCCTGCAGCTCCAGATATTTCTCGTTGTCGAATCCGATCTTCATGGTTCGTCTCCCCCTTACGAGCACTTATCTCAACCATTGTATTATACCCCACAAGCCCCAGGAAGAAAAGCCCTTTTTCTCTTTTTTCTGCTCTCTTTCTTTCTGTGGTTGCATTTGCCCCATCAAACGGTTATACTGAGAAAAAACCACCACGGAGGAGCACTATGCGTTTTCAGGTCATGTGGCGCCGCGATCTGCCCGGCACCGAATTTACCCCTTTCTTTGAGACCAACGACATCTACGAGGCCAAGGACTTCGCCATGCGTCTGGCCTTCGAGGAAGTTAATATCGTCTACGTACTGGACACCAAGCTCGGTGGCCCTGTCCGCAACTTCGACGACCCCATTTATCGTGAATAAGAAAAACAGGACGCTTGCGCGTCCTGTTTTTATATGGAAGGCGCACAGGAGAGGGTCAGTCCCTGCGCGGTTCCAAGCAAATCGATCTCCCTTGTTTGCGGGAGGTCTTAACGTTTCACCGTTATCTTTCCTACATTATAGCCGCTGTTTCCATCACGGTCAATACAGAATTTCCGATTTTATACAAAAAAACCGCAAAGTTGACGGCTTTGCGGTTTTTTATTGATTTAAAATTCGGGCCATCGGGGATAACGGCGGCGGATATACCCATCCACATCCTCCCGGGATATCCCCAGCGCCACAGCCAGTTCGCCGAAGAGCTGCTCTTCCGCCCGCTTGGCATAGCGCTCGTCCATCTGGCTGGGCCGTTTTCCCGCCGCAGCGCCCTTGCGCCGCCGCAGCTCCAGCGTATGCAGCAGCCGGGCCATTTCGGCACAGTCGTAACCTGTAACGATCCTGTGATAATACTCTTTCAAAAATCGTACATTCCCCGGCAGCGTCTCCTCCGGAAGCAGCGTCGGCAGCTGCTCCAGCAGCGCCTGCGCCTCCTCTTCCGTCAGGACCGGCCGCATCAGCACCCGGGTATCCACCGGTGTCAGCACCTGACCTGTGCGATACAGCGGCAGCAGCGTATAGTAGAGCTTTTGCTTGTCTGCACCGGGCAGCGATGACGGTCCGACCTTCTCCACACGACACACGCCTTCGCCGCCATATACCACCAGATCACCCACTGCAAACATAGCTCAACCCTCTCCTTTTGCCGCCGCAGGCGCTTGTTCTTCCTCCTGATAATACCACAATTTTCCAGAAGATGTAAGCGAAAAATTTTGCATTTGCGCAAAAAAACGGGGCCGCCCGCAGGCAGCCCCGTTTTTCATTGGACGTGTTGTCGTTTAGCGGGACACAAAGAACATCACAGCAAACAGCAGAGTGATGACCCAGGTGGCAGCATTCACTTCCTTGGCCTTGCCGGAGAACAGCTTGATCAGCACGTAGGAGATCAGGCCGAAGGCAATACCGTAGGAAATGTTATAGGTCAGAGGCATGAAAGCAATGGTCAGGAAGGCGGGCACGGCCACAGAGGGATCGTCCCAGTTGATCTTGCGCACGTTGCTCATCATCAGCACGCCCACGTAGATCAGGGCGGCAGCGCAGGCGTAGGTGGGGATCAGCTGAGCCACAGGAGCCAGGAACATGGCCACAAAGAAGAAGAGAGCGGTGGACATGGAGGCAAGACCGGTTCTGCCGCCCTCGGCCACGCCGGCGGAGGACTCCACGAAGGTGGTAACGGTGGAAGTACCGCACACAGCGCCGGTGCAGGTGGCAATGGCGTCGGCCAGCATGGCCTTGTTCATGTGGGGAACGTCGCCGTTCTCATCCAGCAGGTCGCCGGCGGAGCAGGCGCCGAACAGGGTGCCCAGCGTATCGAACATATCCACCATGCAGAAAGCCAGCATCGTGGTCAGGAACATAATGATAAAGGAGGTCATGCCGTTGGCTGCGATGTAAGCGGAGAAGTCAAAGCCCTCGGTGAAGACCTTCAGGAAAGCCTGGCTGCCGAAATCCTTAAAAGCGCCGAAGAAATCGGAGGTCAGATTGGGAGCCACAGCGGTGGCATAGAACTCGGGAACGGTGATGAGGCCCACAGCGTAGTACACCACAGCGCTGCCCAGGATGCCCCACAGCACAGCGCCCTTGATCTTCTTATAAGACATGGCGCCGATCATAAACACTGCCAGCAGGGTGATGAGGATGGGGAAGATGTCAGCCCAGGTGGTGGTGCCGCCCAGCAGGTTGAAGGAGTGCAGGTTCACCAGAGTTGCACCGTCGTCCACCACGATACCGGCATTCTGCATACCGATGAAGGCGATGAACAGACCGATACCGGCAGAAATGGCAGTCTTGACCGCCTGGGGAATGGCGTCGAAAATGACCTTGCGCAGGCCGGTGACGGTCAGGATCAGGAAGACCACGCCGTCCAGCAGCACCAGCACCAGAGCGTTGGCGTAGCTCAGGCCAAAGCCGAAGCACACGGTGTAGACGAAGAAGGCGTTCAGGCCCATACCGGAAGCCTGTGCCAGAGGCAGATTGGCCAGCAGGCCGATCAGCACTGTACCAACGATGGCGGAAATGGCGGTGGCGATGTAGACGGCGCCGTAGGACACGGTGCCCAGTTCGGCAAACATGCCGGCATTGACCATCAGGATGTAGGCCATGGCCATAAAGGTGGTCAGACCGGCAGTAAATTCCGTCCGGACGGTGGAGCCATTTTCCTTAACGCGGAAAAACTTTTCCATTTTCTCTTTCTCCTTTGACTCTTTTTCATTCGCTTTTTTCTTTGCGGTACTCCCGCAGTTTTATTATGTCACAAAATGAACGAATTGTAAAATAACTGTCTTTGATTGCTGCGATAACGTCACCTTCTTGTCAAACCTCTTTTATGATGCTATAATTGCCCCACCGAAACATTTTAAGGAGGTTCTATCATGGAACAACTTCTCACTTCTCTGGGCATCTCCAACGCCGCTGACCTGAATCTGGGTGCGCTGACCCTCACTTCTGTGCTGGGCGCACTGCTGACCCTCATCGTCTGCCTCATCGCCATCAAGGTCATCATGTCCATCTTCACCAAACTGCTGAGCAAGAGCTCTATGGATGAGCGCGTCCGCGGTTATGCCCTCAGCGGCATCCGCACTGTGCTGTGGATCCTTGCCATCCTCATTGTGGCCGACTCGCTGGGTATTCCCGTCACCTCTCTGGTGGCCATGCTGAGCGTGTTCACTTTGGCCGTTTCTCTGGCGGTGCAGAGCGTGCTGAGCAATATTGCCGGCGGCATCGTCATCATGCTCAACAAGCCCTTCAAGGAAGGCGACTACATTGACACCCCCAACGGCGCCGGTACCGTGTCTCGCATGACCCTGTCCTACACTTACCTGAACACGCCCGATAACCTGCAGATCGTGATCCCCAACAGCGCTCTGAGCGCCGGCAAGGTGGTCAACTACACCCAGCTGGGCACCCGCCGCGTGGACCACATCATCACCGCTTCCTACAACGCCTCCGTGGACGATGTGCGCCGTGCCTGCCTGGAGGCCGTGGCCCGTACCGCTAAGGTACACAAGGCGCCCGCCCCCGTGGTGCTGATCAACTCCTACGGCGAGAGCAGCATCTCCTATGCCGTCCGTATGTGGTGTGACTGCGCCGATTACTGGGATGTGTACTTCGAATCTCTGGAAAATATCCGCACCTGCTTCGCCGAAGCCGGCGTGGAAATGACCTACAACCACCTGAACGTCCACATCGTGGAGAAGTAAGGGGGCTTTGCCATGATCATCTCTCTCATCCTCGGCGGCCTCACCGGCTGGATCGCCGGCAAGCTGATGCACAGCAAGGGCGGCATCCTGCGCAACATCATTCTGGGCATCGCCGGCAGCGCCGTGGGCAGCTGGCTGGGCGGCACCGTCGGCATCGCCGCCACCGGCACCATCGGCTCCATCATCATCGGTGTGGCCGGCGCCTGCGTGCTGATCCTGGTGGCCCGCTGGCTCTTCAAGTGAGGTAACGCCCATGAAAACACCCGATATCCACCCCTCCGCTTTTATCGCCCCCAACGCCACCGTTCTGGGTGACGTGACCGTGGGTGAGCAGAGCAGCTTCTTCTTCGGCGCGGTCGCCCGCTCGGAGTTTGTACCCATTGTGATCGGCAAGCGCACCAACATTCAGGACAACTGCGTCCTTCACGCCGATCCCGGCCTGCCCATGACCATCGGTGACGGCATCACCGTGGGCCACGGCGCCATTCTCCACAGCTGCACCGTAGGCAACAACACCCTCATCGGCATGGGCGCCATCGTCCTCAACGGCGCCGTCATCGGCGAAAACTGCATCGTGGCCGCCGGCGCACTGGTCCCCCAGGGCATGGTGATCCCCGACGGTTCCCTGGTCATCGGCAGCCCCGCCAAGATGCGCCGCCAGCTGACCGACGAGGAGATCGCCGCCAACCGCCGCAGCGCCGAGGGCTATGTCCACGAGGCCGCCGAATACAAGGCATTTTTCAGTAAATAACAGAAAAAGCGGATGCGCAGCATCCGCTTTTTCCTTACTCTCACTTCCTGTCCTGTACAAAAAGGCCGTTTTCCCCCAAACTAAGTCCAACGAAAGGAGGTCTTTTTTATGGATCAGCAAAAAATCGGCCGCCATCTGGCCGAAAAGCGAAAGGAAAAATCCCTGACCCAGGCCCAACTGGCCGATCTGCTGGGCGTCTCCGACCGGTCCGTCTCCCGTTGGGAAAACGGCGTCACCATGCCGGACGTCTCCCTCTTTCAGCCGCTGTGCGCCGCTCTGGATATGACGCTGGACGAATTTCTCAGCGGCGAGGACACCCAGTCCCAACCCCAGCCGCAGGTATCGGTACGGCACATGGAGGGCTATGCCCGCTATCTCACCGCCCGCTCCCGCCGCCGCACGATGCTGCTGGCCGCTGCTCTGGCACTGACCGTGCTGACAGTCGCTCTGCTGGCCACGCTGTGCCTGAACCGCACCTTCTTCACCGGGCGCTATGACTCCGAATTTCTCTCCGGCGTCACGATCCCCGTCCCCCGCTTCTGCCTGTATGACGGCACCGGCGGCATGGACAAATACACCGTCAAGCTGAAAACCCTGCGGCAAACCGACGGACTGGATGTGTGGATCACAAGCTACCTCGCCGGCCTGAAAGCCATCTCTTATGACGGCAGCACCGTCTGGTACGACCCGGCGCAGGACATCACCATCCTTTACTACCACGCCAACAACGACGGCATCGGCTTTGTCAACACCGTCTACATTACTTATCATGCCGGAATGATCCCCGGCCTCTAAAAAAAGAAAGGACGCCGTGGCGGCGTCCTTTCTTTTTATGCTTCTTTACTTACCCTCGGCCTTGTCGGCGGCGATCAGCAGCTTCATGGCCTCGATGCCCACCTCGATGGCAGAGGAGGTGTCCTCGCTCATGTTCTGGTCCAGGCCGGCAGCCTCACGCTCCTGATTCCACACCACATGGAAGCAGGAACCGCAGCGCACGCCCAGAGCGTTGGCCACCACGAACAGCGTGGCAGACTCCATCTCGCTGGACTTGACGCCCAGACGCTTCCAGGCCTCCCACTTCTGCAGCAGTTCATAGCTGACCGGCATCCGCTTGGGGTCGTGCTGACCGTAGAAGGAGTCCTTGCACTGGACGATGCCGGTGTGGGTCTTCTTGCCCAGCTTTTTGGCCGCCTGCACCAGCGCACTGGTCACCTCAAAGTCGGCCACGGCCGGGTACTCAATGGGTGCATACTCCCAGCTGGTATGCTCAAAGCGGATGGCGCCGGTGGCCACCACCACGTCGCCGGAGCAGACATCCAGCGCAATGCCGCCGGTAGTGCCCACACGGATGAAGGTGTCGGCGCCGATCTTGTGCAGCTCCTCCATGGCAATGGCAGCGGAGGGGCCGCCGATGCCGGTGGAACACACGGACACCTTTTCGCCCAGCAGCGTGCCGGTGTAGATGGTATATTCCCGATTCTGGGAAACAAATACCGCATCGTCAAAATGGGCGGCGATGGCCTTGCAGCGCCCCGGATCACCGGGCAGCAGGCAATAGCGGCCTACATCGCCCTCTGCGCAGCGGATATGAAACTGTTTTTCCATTTCCTGCATAGTGGTTTCCTCCTTTAGTATTCGTTGTTACAGTATATCGTATTTGCCTTAAAAATGCAATCATTATCCACCTCTCCCAGAAAAATGCTGCTTTTTCAAATCTTGCATCTGCTATTTCGCTGCCGCAAACAGATACTACGCATATGCGGCATCCGCATTTTTATGAGAAAGGAGCGTTTTTTGATGAGACAAACCCTGACGGCCCTGCTGCTGGCCCTGACGCTGGCTCTGTGCCTGACCGGCTGCACCCGCAAGGACAACAGCAGCAGCGGTACTGCCGACAATGGCACCACCAATAACGGTACCACGAACGGCACCAATGAAGGCACCACCAACAACGGCACGATGAACGGCGGCACCAACAGCGGCGACGGCAGCACAGGCAACGGCACCGACTCCTCTGCCCGCAGTCACTACGGCACCTATGCCCGGCCCGGCTCCAACGGCGCCGACGGCAGCGACAGCTACGACTTGCTGCCGGGCCGCAGCTATGAGCAAATGCTGCGCGACGGCCGTGTGCACGACAGCGACGGCTTCCTCACCGACGGTGAAAATTCCGTCACCGAGTGGTAACGACCACCACCAAAAACAAAAGCGGCCGGCACATTGCCGACCGTTTTTGTTTTTGAAAAGGAGAGGGAAAAGGGAGTTATCTTCTCATAGTTTCAGCTTACACGCCCCATAGACGCCCGTCAATAGCCGCCGCAAAACCCTGGCGAAACCTTGATAGATTCTTCTTCCTTCTTTTCAGCATTCTCCTTCTATTCACGAATTGTTTACATGGCGCTGCGCCTCCGCTCTTGACGGTTTTCTGTTCCCGGTGTAACATTTAGCTTGTTGAATGTCCCGAAAGGAGGATTCCACTGCGTGATCCGAAAACTTTTCCCCTATACCAAAGGCTACCGCCACCTGATCGTGCTGGGCGTGCTCTGCTCCGCCGGCGAGTCGGTGCTGGAGCTGCTGCTGCCGCTGGCCATGAGCGATATCGTCAATTTCGGCATCGAGGCCGGCGACCGGCAGTACATTCTGGCCACCGGTCTGAAGATGATCGGCATGGCCATGCTGGCCCTCGCCTGCGGCGTGGGTGCCGCTGCGTTGGCGGCCAAGGCCGGCATGGGCTTCGGCGCCAGTCTGCGCCGTGCCGAATATGAGAAGGTGCAGCAGTTCTCCTTCAGCAATATCGAGCGATTTTCCACCGCTTCCCTGATCACCCGCCTGACCAGCGACGTGGCCAGCGTGCAGATGACGCTGATGATGGGCATGCGGATGTTTGTCCGCGCCCCCTCTATGCTGATCACCGCCCTGGTGATGGCCCTCATCCTCTCGGCACGACTCAGCCGGGTCTTTCTGGTGGTGATCCCCCTGCTGATGATCGCCGTGGTGCTGGTGATCCGTAAGGTGGGCCCCTATTTCACCTCCCTGCAGAGCGCCACCGACGATTTGAATCTGGTGGTGCAGGAGGATCTGAACGCCATCCGTGTGGTGAAGTCCTACGTCCGTGAAGACGAAGAAAAGAAGAAGTTCTCCCTGCGCAGCGAGCACCTGCGCACCACTGCCGAGCGGGCCTTCGGCTTTGTGGTGTCCTTCATGCCCATTATGATGCTGCTGATGGGCGGCACCACCACCGCCGTTATGTGGATCGGCGGCAATTATGTATACGAAGGCTCCCTGCTCTCCGGCGACCTGCTGGCCTTTTTCACCTACGTCACCGAGATCCTGATCTCTTTGATGATGGTCTCCATGGTGATGATGATCCTCACCCGCTCCATTGCCTGCGCCAAGCGTATCATCGAGGTGCTGGACGAGCAGCCCGAGATCACCGATGCCGCCGCCGAGGCCGAACTGGAGGTGGCCGACGGCTCCATCCGCTTTGAAAACGTCAACTTCCGCTACCACGCCTCCACCGAAGCCTGGAACCTGGAGAACATCAATCTCTCCATCGACTCGGGCATGACGGTGGGTATTCTGGGCGGCACCGGCAGCGCCAAGACCACGCTGGTGAGCCTGATCCCCCGCCTGTACGAAGCCACGGAGGGCGCCGTCTATGTGGGCGGCCGCAACGTAAAGGACTATACTATGTCCCACCTGCGTGACGCCTGCGCCATGGTCCTGCAGAAGAACACCCTCTTCTCCGGCACCATCCGGGAAAATCTGCGCTGGGGCGACGCCGACGCTACCGACGCCGAGATGGAGGAAGCCTGCCGCATTGCCTGCGCCCACGACTTCATCTCCGCCATGCCGGACGGCTACGACACCCATATCGAGCAGGGCGGCACCAACGTCTCCGGCGGCCAGAAGCAGCGCCTGTGCATCGCCCGTGCCATCCTCCGCAAGCCGAAGATCCTGATCCTGGATGACTCCACCTCCGCCGTGGATACCGCCACCGACGCCTCCATCCGCGCCGCCTTGCGTGATACGCTCCCCGGCAGCACCAAGATCATCATCGCCCAGCGTGTGACTTCCGTGATGGACGCCGACCTCATTATCATCATGGACGACGGCCGCATCGACGGCTGCGGCACCCACGAAGAACTGCTGCAAACCAACGCCATCTACCGTGAAGTTTATCAGTCTCAGCAGGAAGGGGTGAGCGAGAATGGCTAATCATCCTCCCAAGGGCCGCTCCGGTGGTCGTCAGGGCCACGGCTATCAGCGCCCCGGCAACCTGAAAGCCACCGTCCGCCGCCTGCTGACCTATATCACCCAGTACAAGGCTCTGTTCATTCTGGTCGCAGTATGCCTCGCCATCAGCTCTCTCACCAGCGTAGCCGCCAGCTATCTGGTCAAGCCCATCATCAACGACTATATCATCCCCGGCGACTTCCCCGGCCTTGTCAAAATGTGCGCCCTGCTCTTTGGCTGCTACGGTCTCAGCGCTCTGTGCTCTTACACCTATGCCCGCATCATGGTGCGCATCTCCCAGAAAACGGTGGCCAAGCTCCGCCAGGACCTGTTTGACAAGCTGCAGGAGCTGCCCCTTCGCTATTTCGACACCCATCAGGCCGGCGACCTGATGAGCCGCTTCACCAACGACATCGACACCGTGTCGGAAATGATCAACTCCAGCTTCGCCAGCGTTATTTCCAGCACCCTTACCTTTATCAGCACCGTCACCATGATGCTGGTGCTCAACTGGCAGCTGACGCTGATCTCCTTCGTGTTCCTGGTGCTGATGTTCCTCATCGTCAAGGTCATCGGCGGCAAAAGCCGCACCAACTTCCAGCGCCAGCAGGCCGCCCTGGGCGCCCTCAACGGCTATATCGAGGAGATGATCGACGGCCAGAAGGTCATCAAGGTCTTTAACCACGAGAGCAAGTCCATCGACGAGTTCGCCGCCCTCAACCTCAATTATCGCAGCGCCGCTACCACCGCCCAGACCTATGCCGGCGCCATGATGCCGGCCATGGCCAACCTTTCCCGCATCAACTACGCTGTGGTCTGCTGCATAGGCGGACTGCTGGCCATCGGCGGCGTGTTCGACGTGGGCTCGCTGGGCGCTTACCTCCTGTACGTCAAGCAGGTGGGCCAGCCCATCAACCAGATCAGCCAGCAGGTCAACGTGCTGCTGGCCTCCATGGCCGGCGCCGAGCGCATCTTCGCCGTCATGGACGCCCAGCCCGAGGTGGACGAGGGCAAAACCATCCTGGTCCGTGTGGAGAAAAGCGGCTCCACCCTCACCGAGACCAACCGCCGCACCGGCCATTGGGCCTGGAAACGGCCCGACGGCGAACTGGTGGAGCTGCGGGGCGACGTCCGCTTCCACGATGTCACCTTCGGCTACACCGAGGAAAAGACGGTGCTGCATAACATCTCCCTCTACGCCAAGCCCGGCCAGAAGATCGCCTTCGTAGGTTCTACCGGCGCCGGCAAGACCACCATCACCAACCTCATCAACCGCTTCTACGACATCCAGTCCGGCACCATCACCTACGACGGCATCGACGTCACCGACATCGCCAAGGACTCCCTGCGCCGCTCCCTGGGCGTGGTGCTGCAGGACACCCACCTCTTCACCGGCACCATCGCCGACAACATCCGCTACGGCAAGCTGGACGCCACCGACGAGGAGGTGTACGCCGCCGCCAGACTGGCCAACGCCGACACCTTCATCCGTCACCTGCCCCAGGGCTACGACACCGTCATCACCGGCGACGGCGGCAGCCTCAGTCAGGGTGAGCGGCAGCTGCTGGCCATCGCCCGGGCCGCCGTGTCCGATCCCCCGGTGCTGATTCTGGATGAGGCCACCTCCTCCATCGACACCCGCACCGAGAAGCTGATCGAAGCCGGTATGGACTCCCTGATGGAGGACCGCACCGTGTTCGTCATCGCCCACCGCCTCTCCACGGTCCGCAACTCTCAGGCCATCATGGTGCTGGAGCAGGGCCGCATCATCGAACGTGGCGACCATGATGACCTGCTCGCCCAAAAGGGCAAATACTACCAGCTCTACACCGGTCAGGATGAACTGAGCTAAGGCTTGACGCAACCCTCCCCATACGTTACAATAAAAGGCGACAGAACGCTGTTCTGTCGCCTTTTATCCGCAAAATCCCCACAAGGAGGAACGAAATATGACTGAAAAAGAGCTGTGCCAAAAGGCCATCGAAATGCTGGACCGTGCCTATATCCCCTACTCCCACTTCCCCGTGGGGGCTGCGCTGGAATGTGCCGACGGCACCGTGTTCACCGGCTGCAACATTGAAAACGCATCCTATACCCCCACCATCTGCGCTGAGCGCACCGCCATCTTCAAGGCTGTCAGCGAGGGCTACCGTGATTTCAAACGCATCGTCATCGCCGGCCGCAGCGAGGACTACTGCGTGCCCTGCGGCGTGTGCCGTCAGGTAATGCAGGAGTTTGCCCCTGATCTGGAGGTCATCTGCCTCAACGGCAAGGGCGAGGCCAAGCACTTCACCCTGCGTGAGCTCCTGCCCTACGGCTTCGACAGCAGCTGGCTGTAATCGCTATGGACAGCGTCAACAAAACCCTGTATATCCCCCTCTACGGCAAGGCCCTCGTCAGCCGGAAGGACCTCTTCCTCCACGACCCCAGGGCCGAGGAGATCTGGGCCAAAGAGGGCTTCCCTCTCAAGGGCAAATCCGCCTCCCAATGGCTGGCCTACTATATGGGCATGCGAGCTGCGGTATTTGACGACTGGGTGCGCCGGCAGATGGCTGCGCAGCCCGACGCCGTCATCCTCCATCTGGGCTGCGGCCTGGACAGCCGCATTTTGCGTGTCGACGGCGGGAACCGCCGGTGGTACGACGTGGACCTCCCCGCCGTTATCGACCAGCGCCGCCGCTATTACGACGAGACCGACGCCTACCGCATGATCGCCGCCGACGTGCGTGAGCGCAGCTGGCTCAGCGGCATCCACGCCAGGCAAGCCATCGTGGTGATGGAGGGCATCAGCATGTACCTCACTGCCGCCGAGCGCACCACTCTTCTTACTGCCCTGTGTGAGCATTTCGAAGAGGTATCGCTGCTGACGGACTGCTACAGCAAGCTGGCCGCCCGCCTGAGCAGGATCAAAAATCCCATCAACGACGTGGGCGTAACGCAGGTCTACGGCGTGGACCACCCGGCGGAACTGACCGTCAGCGGCCTGCTGTTCGTGCAGCAGCACGACATGACGCCCCAGTCCATGATCGACCAGCTGCCGGAGAAGGAGCAAGCCGTTTTCCGCAAGCTCTACGCCGGAAAAACGAGCCAAAAGCTCTACCGCCTCTACGAGTATCGCAGTATTTAAAATGAAAAGCCGGACTGCAAACCGCAGTCCGGTTTTTTGTTAGGAGTTTAACCCCTCGTATTTCTATCAGCGAAACATGATGCATCCTGCAAAAAAATCAATCATAACCAACGCTGTAAAACCAACATAAACGCAGATCAATGCAGCGGCGACTGTCGGCAAGCAACCACTAGCCAGAAAAATCACCGAACTCACCGGTGCAAGACACAGAAATACGAGTGAGGCATAGAGTTGCCTTACAAGAAATTTCGGCATCCAGTTCTTCGATATATGGAAAAATTTTCTGATTTTTCGTGAAGGGCTTTGATACCTTTGGGGGAAATATTTTTCTTTTCTGCCCACGCTATCTGTCATTCCTATCGCACCATTTTTAAGGCTGAAAAATCCCAAAAGAGAGAATCCCCAAAATATCAATAAGCAGTCCAACGCTATCCTTACTCCTTGCTCTGCCGCCATCCTCGCAGGTCCGTTCCTTTCTACCAACTCTGGCCTTCCACTCAAGGTTATTGAAGTCAAAAGCTGACAACTTCCTCTTTCGGCTTTTCGCAGGGATGGATGTCCGTCACGTACAGCACGGGGCCCACGCCCTCGTAGGCACGGTCCTCTTCCTTCTTCACCGTGGCGGTGATCTCCACCCACGCACGGTCCTTGAACTTCTCCAGCCCCTCGCCCTTGCACACCAGAGCCAGGAACTGCATATCGTCCTCGCAGCACACCATGGCGAAGCGGCCGGGGCAGTGGACACCCTTGTACTTCTTGGAGTGGCACATAAGAGCCTTGAACTTCACGCTCAGGCCGTCGTAGCGGTCGGTGGCGTCCATCATGTCCACATACCACACGCCGTAATCCTCGTCCGGCACGTCCAGATGGCCGGAGGAGAGATCGAAGGGCGCCATATCTTCGGTGACGTACTCCTCGCTGGTGCCGTCCACGTTCTCGAGGTAAATGTCGGCGCGGCGGTTCACCATGCGGAGGTTGCGGCTGCGCAGCTTGGCACGCAGCTCCTCGTTGCAGCGGTTGAAGATCAGCAGGTCGGCCGCCATGATCTTCTCCATCATCAGCTGGCCCATGTTCTTGGCGTACATCTCAAAGGTGTTGGCGTCCACCAGCGTCATGATCTGGTAGAGGATCCAGTTGGCGGGCAGCAGCTCACGGTACAGCTTCTCAATGTTCCACATGCCGTTGTACTCGATGATGACCTGCTTGGGCTTGTACATCTTCTCCAGCTTCTTGAAGAAGTCGGGGGTCAGATCTTCAAAATCCTCCACCGTGGTGGTGAACACATTGCTCAGCACGTTGGGATAGTAGCTCTCCTCGCCCTCTTCGCAGCAGATCAGCAGCGTCCGGTCCTCCCGGGCAAAGCCGTCCTCCAGCACGCCGTTGATAAAATTGGTCTTGCCGGCATCCAGAAATCCGGCAATGAGATAAACAGGAATATCCATGCTTTGTTCTCCTTACAGGCCAAAGAGGTGGTGCAGCTCGTGCTCCTTCAGCTGAGCGCCGATGACGCACAGGCGGCCGGTGTAGTCGGCGCCGCCGAAGCGCACCTCGTGCTCCTCGGGCACATAGTCAAAGTGGAGCCACTTGCCCTCGCCGGCAGGCACGATGCCCTTGGCACGGAGGATGGCGCCGTAATCGCCGCTGTCCAGCGCCGTCAGGATGCGCTGCAGCTCGCCCTCACTGAAGGTCTTGACCGTCTCCACGCCCCAGCTGGTAAACACCTCGTCGGCGTGATGATGGTGGTGGTCATGGTCATGGCAGCCGCAGGTGCAGTGCTCATCATGCTCATGGTGATGATGTTCATGGTGATGCTCGTGCTCGTGATGATGCTCACGGCAGCACTCCTCATGCTCGTGGTGGTGCTCGTGGTCGTGGTGGCACTCCTCGTGGTCATGATGATGCTCGTGATGGCAGCACTCTTCCTCGTGATCGTGATCGTGATGGTGATGATGCTCATGCTCATGATCGTGGCAGCCGCAGGTGCAGTCCTCGCCATGCTCATGGTGATGGTGATGCTCGTGCGCTTCATGCTCACGGCGCATGGCCTCCAGCAGCTCGTCGGCCAGAGACACCTTCTCCACAGCGGCCAGAATGGCCTTGCCGTCGATCTGATCCCAGGGGGTGGTGATGATGGCCGCCTCGGCGTTCTTCTCACGCAGCAAAGCTACGGCAGATTCCAGCTTCTCCTGGCTCAGCTTCTGGGTGCGGCTGAGGATAATGGTACCGGCGGACTCGATCTGGTTGTTGTAGAACTCGCCGAAGTTCTTCATGTAGACCTTCACCTTGCCGGCGTCGGCCACGGTGACAAAGGAGTTCAGCGCCATCTCCGGCACATCCTTCACGGTGTCCTCCACCGCCACGATCACGTCGCTCAGCTTGCCCACACCGGAGGGCTCGATGAGGATGCGGTCGGGCTGGAACTGGGCATAGACCTCCTTCAGCGCCTCGCCGAAGTCGCCCACCAGAGAGCAGCAGATGCAGCCGGAGGACATCTCGCTGACCTGTACGCCGCTTTCCTTCAGAAAGCCGCCGTCGATGCTGATCTCACCGAACTCGTTCTCGATGAGCACCAGCTTTTCACCGGCATAGGCCTCGGAGAGCAGCTTCTTGATGAGGGTCGTCTTACCTGCGCCCAAAAAACCGGAAATAATATCAATTTTCGTCATAATAACCCTTCTTTTCCTCTGCCAATGGCAGAACAAATTTATTCATTGTATATGATAGACCTTTTTGGCGAAAATGCAAGGGGACAGTTGTAAATTTTCCGTGCAACGCCCCGTTGCTTGACGGCTGTGCCGCCTGTATGGTATCATCAGACCAGCAGATCACAAGGAGGTTGCAGAATGAACAAGCTGTTCTGGGGATTCTTCCTCATCTTTTTGAATTTCAGCCTGAACTTCAACGGCGCTTCGCTGCAGCTGCTGCCGGACTGGCTGGGCTTTATTTTGCTGTATCTGGCCTGCGGCGAATTGCTGGCCGAAAGCGAGATGTTCCAAAAACCCCGACCCTTCTGCGTGGGCCTTGCCATCTATACCGGTATTTTGTGGCTGCTGGACCTGCTGGGGATCGGTGCTGATCTGGGCATCCTCAGTTGGATCCTGGCGCTGGCCGCCGTCTGCCTGAACCTGTACACCAGCATGCTGATCATCGACGCCCTGCGTAATGTGGAGATGCGCCGCAACTACGACCTGTGCGTGACCCATCTGCGCACGGTGTGGAAGGTGCTGGCCGTCTGCACCGTGGCCGCCCATGTGCTGCTCATCGTCCCCGTTTTGGCGCTGCTGTGCGTTCTGGTGGCCGCTGTCACCGGCATCCTGTTTCTTGTGGCCGTCCACGGCACACGAAAAGCGTGGCAAAACATGCTCCACGAGCAGAGCAACCCCTTCTAAAGCGCATTTTTGGTGTTGCCAAAGGGGAAATTTTATAGTAGAATAGTTGCACGACTTCTCCTCCGCATGCAGCTGCGGAGCCGGTCTCGCGCAATGGAAGCCCACGAATCATGTCAGGCGGGGAACCGAGCAGCATTAAGAGGGATCATCCATGTGCCGCGAGGGTGCCGGCTTCGTGGCTGCATGCGGAGGAGAATTTTTTCGCAAAGGAGGACACCGGTATGTATCAGGCATTGTACCGCAAGTGGCGGCCCAAAACCTTCAGCGAGGTGGTGGGTCAGGAACACATCACCGGTACGCTCCAGCGTCAGGTGGCCGACAGCCGCACCGCCCACGCCTATCTTTTCACCGGCACCCGCGGCACCGGCAAAACCACCTGCGCCCGTATTCTGGCCAAGGCCATCAACTGCGAAAGTCCCGTGGACGGCGCACCCTGCAACTGCTGCGCTGCCTGCCGCGGCATCGATGACGGCACGCTGCTGGATGTAACGGAGCTGGACGCCGCCTCCAACAACGGCGTGGACCATGTCCGTGCCCTGCGGGAAGAAGCCATCTACACCCCCGCCGTGCTGCGAAAGCGTGTCTACATCGTGGACGAAGTCCACATGCTGTCCACCGCCGCCTTCAACGCCCTGCTGAAAATTCTGGAAGAGCCGCCGGAGCATCTGGTGTTCATTCTGGCCACCACGGAGCTGCATAAGGTGCCTGCCACCATCCTCTCCCGCTGCCAGCGCTTTTCCTTCAAGCGCATTCTGCCCCGGGACATCCAGCAGCAGCTGGTAATGATCGCCCGGGCCGAGCAGATCGACCTCACCGATGACGGCGCCGAGATCCTCTCCCGCATGGCCAACGGCGCTCTGCGTGACGCACTGAGCCTGCTGGATCAGTGCCGTGCCGCAGACGGCGTTCTCGACAGCGCCGCCGTGCTGGATGTGCTGGGCCTTGCCGGCAGTATCCAGACGGTGCAGCTGATGCGCTGCCTCCTGCAAAGGAACACCCCCGATGCGCTGGCTCTCTTTGACAAGCTCTACCGCAGCGGCAAGGATGTGGCCGCCCTGTTGGGCGAGCTGATGGACCTGAGCCGTGACATGACCATCTGCAAAGCCGCGCCGGAGGGGGCCGCCGCCCTCATCACCGGCGTTTACGACCGCAAGTCCCTGACGGACCTGAGCCGTGACGTTTCCATGCAGCGGCTGTTGTACCTGACCGAGACGCTGCAGCGCACCTGCGCTGCGCTGCCCGACAGTATCCACCCCCGCACGGAAGCGGAACTGTGCCTCCTCAAGCTGTGCGACGAAAGTCTCAGCGGTGACCTGACCGCTCTGGCCGCACGCATCGAGCAGCTGGAGCAGCAGGTGAAAAGCGGCGTTCCCGCCGCACCCCAGACGGCGCCTCGGCCCCAGCCTAAGCCCCGCCCGGCACCTCAGCCGGTCCGAGAGGAACCGCCCCGCTACGACGAGCCGCCCCTGCCGGAGGAACCCCCTCTGCCCGACGAGCCTGTCGGCCGGGAGCGTGTCTTTGACATCCCCGACGAGCCTCCGATCCCTACTACCCCGGTGCGAAGAGAACCCACGCCTGCACCCGCAGCCCGAAGCGCCGATCCTGCGCCGCAAAGTGCGCCGACCGGCGGCAACAGCGCCCTGTGGGGTCAGCTGCTGGATCAATACAAGGGCCGCCTGCCGGTGAACCACCGGGTATTCCTCAACATGGCCACCGGCGTGCTGAGCGGCGATTGCCTGACGGTATACTGCAACAACGATTTCGTCCGGGATTCCCTGAACAACACCACCGTGCTGACGGTACTGCGGGAGGTCACCTCTGCCGCTGCCGGACAGTCGGTCCGTGTGGATCTGCAAACCGGCACCGCCCCCAAGGGCAAGGCAGCTCCCAAACCCGCCGCACAGACGGTGCAGACTGCACCCCGGCCGCAGCCCAAACCTGCGTCCGAGCCGTCTCCCGCCCCGGCGCAGACTCCGCCCTGGGAAGAGAGTCCTGCGCCTGCCCGTGATAAGCTGGACGAACTGGTCGCCCCGGCCCAACAGCTGGACGGATTCAAAATCAAATAAAATTCATCGAATAAGGAGAATACAGCAATGGCAAAAGGATACAGCGCCCGCGGCGGCTTCGGCAACAGCGGCAGCAACATGATGCGTCAGCAGCAGCAAATGCAGCAGAAGCTGATGAAGATGCAGCAGGAAATGGAAAAGGCACAGGCCGATGTGGAGAACAGCAGCTTTACCGCCTCTGTGGGCGGCGGCGTGGTCTCTGCCACCGTCAGCGGCAAGAAGCTGCTGACCGATCTGGTCATCAAGCCCGAGGCCGTGGACGCCGAGGACGTGGAGATGCTGCAGGATCTGGTGGTCTCTGCCGTTAACGAGGCTCTGCGTCAGGCCGACGAGGCCATGGACGGCGCTATGAAGGGCGTCACCGGCGGCCTGAATATCCCCGGACTTTAAATTCAAAAAAGAAGGGTTGAAGGCAAACGCCTTCAACCCTTCTTTTTTGATCTTTTTACAGAGCGGCGAATTTTCCAAAACAGAGTTAATCCAAATAATACGCAATCAACATGTCCACGACCGTGCCGTAGCTCTGAATGCCGTCCTCGTCACCGTACCCCTTCAAAAAAGAGTCGTAGGCGTTGGAGGCCGCCTGACTGACCGGCCCTTCGTAGGCGGCCCAGTAAGCGCTGTGATAGCGCAGGTCTGCCACCACTTCCTCCGGGATGGTGGCCCGGATGGCCGCCCATGCGTCCCGATCCGCCCCGTACAGGGCATTGCCCAGATAAACGTAGCCGAAGAGCCACCCGGCATATCGATAGGCCGCCTCATCGCTGCGGGTCGCCCCTACCACAGCCAGGAAATTGCACTCCTGCTCCGAGGCAATGCCCCGCAGGTGGGCCATTTCGTGGACGATGGTGGTGGGCAGGTACATGGCCGGGCTGTGAACGTTCAGATTGGCCTCTCCCGTAAATGGAAAGAAAAAGCCGGTGAAGTCCATGATACTGAAAATTTCGGAATACACCAGCGCCTTGGGTTTCCGGTCCTCCAGCCGCAGGAAGGGAAATTCCTCATAGAGGTTCTCATATACGTCGGTGCCGGCGGCAAAAATCTCCTCCCGGGGTACAGCGAAAAGGCCGTTTTCGTCCCGCTGCACCTCGTCATAGGTGTCGATGACGCCTTGGGCGAACCGTTCCGTCAGCTCCGTCAGTTCCTCCACCGTGGCGCCCCGGCCCCGGATACCGGAAAGATCCTGAAAGCTGTCGGTGTAGTAGTTCACGCCCCACAGCAGCGTCAGCCCCACATAAATGGTCAGACCGGTGCAGACCAGTCCCAGCAGCCGTCCGTAGAGGATGTGCCAACGGTCCTTTTCCGTGATCAGCAGCCGCACGCTGTGGGCCAGCCAGATGACGCCCGCCAGAACGGCGGTGCAGTACAGCAGCTCCGCCACCGACCACTCCACCTGATAGGTGAGGGACGCTACCGCTCGTTTCAGCGGCTCGGTGAAGTGCTGCGTCAGAGCGTTCATCCACGTGCGGTTGTTCCTCGTCAGCACGAACAGTCCCAGCAGCGCCAGACAGGTCAGCAGCCAGATATGCAATTTTTGATATTTTTTGAAAAATCTCTTCATTCACCTATCACTTCTTTGCAAAAAAGGCCGGAATCCCGGCCTTTTTTCTCATGCAAAATCCAGTTTTGTGCCGGTGTAGGACATGGCCGCCTTCATGACGGCGATGCGCTTTCCGTTGCAGTCGAACATCTCGGCGCTGCAGAAACAGACACGGCTTCCTGCACGCTCCACCTTCGCCACCGCCGTCACTTTGCCGCTGATGTCAGCCCGGTCCATATAGTCGATGGAGGCGTTGAGCGTCACCAGCGACTCACCCCGGACGGAGATGGCCGCCACGCCGCAGGCCACATCACCCATGGTGAAAAGAGCACCGCCGTGAGGCACGCCCCAGCGGTTGATGACCACGTCGTTCAATTCCAGCTCCGCCACCACGCGGCCTTCTGCCACTTCGGTGAATCGGATGCCGTTATGCAGCAGAAAATGCTCGTTTTCGTTGACATTGCGCAGCAAGCCGCTCAAAAACTCCTGTGTCATCCTCTTCTCCTCACTGGGCCGCCGCCAGCAGCGCCCGGGTATATTCTTCTTTGGGGTGTTCGTACAGTTCCTCCACATCCCCCTGCTCCACGATGCGTCCGTCCTTCATGACAATGGCCCGGTCACACAGCTGGTAGACCACGTTCAGGTCGTGGGAGATGAAGATGTAGGAAATGCCCAGCTCCTGCCGCAGCTTGTGGATCAGCTTCAGGATCTGTGCCTGAATGGTCACATCCAGCGCCGACACCGCCTCGTCGGCGATGATGAGGCCGGGCCGCTGGATCAGCGCCATGCCGATGCACACACGCTGGCGCTGACCGCCGGACAGCTCCCGGGGATACATATCGTAGCACTCCGCCGGCAGTTCCACACGATCGATGATGTCCTTAACACGGCGGATGCGCTCGGCTTCGTCGTACTTGCCGTAGATGCGCAGGGGTTCTTCCAGGATCCAGCCTACGGTGCGGCCGGGGTTGAGGCTGGAAGAGGGGTCCTGAAACACCATCTGCGGACGCTTGGTATAGTGGGTGTAGGTGCCGGTATAGTCAGGCACCATGCCCAGAATGGTCTTGGCCAGCGTGGACTTGCCGGAACCGGACTCGCCCACCACGCCCAGGATTTCGCCGCGGTACAGGTCAAAACTGACGTCGTGCAGCACCTGCACCATCTTCTTGCGGCGAATGGCGCCGGAGGGACGGTACCAGACATTGAGGTCACGGACCTCCAACACTTTGTCACTCATCGATCTTCCTCCTTGTGGGGATGGCGGCGATGAGCCGCTGGGTATAAGGATCACGGGGATGATGGAACACCTGCTCCGTCTCTCCCTCCTCCACGATGCGGCCCTTCTGCATGACGGCCACACGGGTACACAGCTTGCGCACCACATGGAGATTGTGGGAAATGAAGAGGATGGACATATCCCGTTCCCGGTTGAGGCGCTTCAAGAGCTCCAGGATCTGGGCCTGAATGGTCACATCCAGCGCCGTGGTGGGCTCGTCGGCCAGCAGCAGCCGGGGAC
Source organism: Oscillospiraceae bacterium (assembly GCA_017415775.1). GTDB lineage: Bacteria > Bacillota > Clostridia > Oscillospirales > Oscillospiraceae > Vescimonas. The sequence continues at coordinate 38,570 of JAFQFC010000023.1, read as the reverse complement.
GGCTGATGATGGCAGCGGCGATGCACACACGCTGCAGCATACCGCCGGACAGCTCGTGGGGGAACTTGCGGTACACTTCTTCCACATCGTCCAGTTCCACATCCCGCATGGCCTGCAGCGCCAGCTCCCGGCGCTCTTCCTTGGACAGCTTGGTATGGACCCGAAGGGATTCCTCCACCTGCGGGCCAATGCGCATGACAGGGTTCAGGGCACTCATAGGCTCCTGAAACACCACGCCGATCTCCTTGCCCTGATAGCTCAGCAGATCGTCGCCGTCTACGGCCAGCATGTCCCGCCCGTCCAGCAAAATCCGGCCCTCGGTCCGCACCCGGTCCTCCCGCAGGAGGCCTGCGATCATCATGGCGGTGACGCTCTTGCCGGAGCCGGACTCGCCCACCAGGCCCATGATCTCGCCGTCATCCACCCGCAGGGAGATGCCCCGGACCGCTTCATGGTCGGAGGTATGGAACTGCACATGAAGGTCTTTGATTTCCAGCACAGCGTTACCTCCTTCCCTGCTGCAGGCCCTCGCCCAACAGCGAGAAGCCCAGGATCAGCAGCACGATCGTAGCGCCGGTACACAGCACGTACCACGGCGCCGTGGCCATATAGCTCTGGGATTCCGAGAGCATATAGCCCAAAGACACGTCCGGTGAACGGACGCCGATGCCCAGATAGCTGAGGCTGGCCTCTGCCAGCACGGCATTATTAAAGCCGATCACCAGCGTGGGCAGGATCACTGCCCGGGTATTGGGCAGGATATGGACGAACATAATGCGTCGGTCCGTCGCACCCATGAGGCGTGCGGACTTGACATAGTTCATTTCCCGGTGACGGGCAAACTCACTGCGCACCACACGGGCATAGCTGGGCACGAAGGCCACACCCAGCGCCAGGATCACATTGTACTTGCCAAAGCCCAGCAGCGAGATGAACACCAGCGCCAGCAGAATGCTGGGGAAGGCGGTGACAGCGTCGTTGACACGCATGAGAATGTCGTCCACGATGCCGCCGAAATAGCCGGTGAGAGCGCCCACGATGACGCCCACCGCAGCGCCCATAGCCACGGTGCAAAGGGAGATGAGATAGGTGGTGGAAATGCCCTTCATCACCCGGCTGAACACATCCCGGCCGAAGTTGTCCGTACCGAAGATGTGGCGCAGGCTGGGCGCCATATACATTTCCGCACTGTTCATTGCGCTGGGATCATAGGGGGTCCAGAACAGGCCCAGCACCGCCAGCACCGTCACAACGCCGGTGATGGCAAGGCCGATCTGCAGATAACGGTTTCCTTTCAGCATAGCCATCCCCTCCTTACTGCAGGCGCAGCCGGGGATCCAGCCGCTGGTTGATCATATCCGCCACAAAGTTCACCAGCACCACCCAGAAGGCCATCAGCACGATGACCGCCTGCACCACAGGATAGTCGCGGTTGGAGATGGAACTGAAGAGAAGCCGGCCCATACCGGGAATGGCGAAAACCTGCTCGATGACCACAGAGCCGGCTACGATATCGGCAATGGTCATGGCCAGAAACGCTACGGAAGGCACCACGGCATTGCGCAGCACATGGCGATACAGGATGGCCTTTCGGTCATTGCCGCGGCTGTGAGCGGTGCGGACATAGTCCTTGTTCAGCTCGCCCAGAATGCCGCTGCGCAGCATTTTCACCGTCATGGCGATGCGGGGCAGGGCAATTGCCGTGGCCGGGAAAATCAAATAGGCCACGCTGCCCCAGAAGTCCACACCGGGCGCCACAAACTCACCGGGAGTAAACCAATGGAGGATCAGGCCGAAAAGATAGGTCAGCAGGATGCCGGTAAAGAAAGGGGGCACCGCCATGGTGATCTGGCCGGTCACCGTCAGGGCCTTATCCAGCCAGCCGCCGCAGTCGGCGCTGAGGATGCCCACAGGGATGGACACCAATACCGTCAGGGTGAAGGACAGGACCGCCAGCAGCAGCGTCACGCCCAGCTTGCCCGAAAGCATATCGCTCACCGGCATGCTGTAGCTGTAGGAGGTGCCGAAGTCGCCCTGTACAAAGCGGAACAGCCAGTCAAAGTAGCGCACGAAGAAGGGTCGGTCCAGACCCAGCTGGGCCCGGAGCGCCTCTACCTGTTCCGGGGTGGCATCGGTGCCGAGGATGGTGTTGGTGGGGTCGCCGGGAATGACCTGGAAGGCCAAAAAGGCAAGAAAAGAGACGATCAGCATGGTCAGCAGCATCATCCCTAATTTCTTGACTGCATGTTTCATGCCATCGCCTCTTTCTTAGGTTCGGCCCACGGGCCGAAAAGTCTGGTTACTCGGTTACCCAGCTCACGGTGGACAGATCCAGCACGAAGGTGGGATAGAACTGCAGACCCGTCATATCGTGGCGCATGGCCACCAGGTCGCACAGGTCCTGAATATACAGGTTGGCCGCCGTCTCCGTCAGCATCTTCTGCATGTCCTTATAGATGGCCGTCTGGGCGGCATCGTCGGTGGCAGCAATGGCCTTGGCAAACAGGGCATCGTAAGCGGGGTTATTATAGTTGGTAAAGTTCTTGGAGCTGGTGGAGGTGAAACGCTCCAGCATGGCACGGGCCGTCATGTTGCTGGCGTCCAGACCCACGATGGTGGCCTGATAGTTGCGGCCCTTGTAGGTCTCGTCGTACCAGGTCTGCCACTCCACCTGCTGAATGGTCACGTTCAAGCCCACGGCACGCAGCTGCTGGGCCACCACCTCGGCGGTGTCCACATGGGGCTTATTGTTGGAGGCCACAGTAATGGTCATGTCAAAGCCGTTGGGGTAACCGGCCTTGGCCAGCAGGTCCTTGGCCTTGGCGGGGTCATACTTATAGTAGTCCACCAGCTCGGGCATGAAGTACTTGGTAAACGCAGGGTACATGCTGCTGCCCACGGCGGTACCGCGGCCGCCGGCCACGAAGTCCATGATCTGCTGACGGTCAATGGCGTAGCACAGGGCCTCACGGACCGCTTCATTATCGAAGGGGGCCGCCTTGTGGTTCAGGTACACGGCCTGCACCAGCTTCATGGTGTCCTCGAGGATCTGGAAGTACTTGGTGTCCAGCTGGGCCACCTGGGCACTGGTCAAGTGGGAGCACAGGTCGATGGCGCCGCCCTTGAGGGCCATCACGAGGGCGGTGGCGTCCTCGTAGATCTTATAGGTCACCTTGTCCAGCGCAGCACCTTCACCCCAGTATGCATCGAACTTCTCGATGATGATGTTCTCCTGCGGAGAGCGGGAGACATACTTGAAGGGTCCCGTACCCATGGGGGCAGTGGCCAGCTTGTCGTAACCGTCGGGCACGATGGCCTCGGTGAGATAGCTGAGGAAATCCAGATCGGCAGCCTTAATGGTGATCTCCACCGTCATTTCGTCGACGGCTTTCACCTCTTCAATAGCAGAAAACGCCGCCACCAGGGGTGCTCCCCCCGATGCATCGGCGCAGCGGTTGATGGAATAGACGACATCTGCTGCGCTTACGGTTTGGCCATTATGGAACTGGACGCCTTCCCGGATGAAGAAGGTATAAGTCCGACCGCCATTGGTAATTTCATAATCCCGTGCGACTGCGCAGATCAATTCACCATCGGAATTGGGCTTGACCAATCCCTCATAGATGTTGAACAAGACCTCTCTGCTGCCTGCCGACGCGGAAATGTGCGGGTCAAGACTGTCCTCCAGGTCCTGAGCGATGCCCACAACGATCTCGTTGTTTTTGACACGCTCCAGATAGCCATGATTTCCATCGACGTCCGGGTCTTTGCTGCCGTCTCCGCATCCGCTGAGTACAGTGCCCACCATCATCAACGCCAGAAAAAGAGCAAGGATTCTTTGCTTCATCATTTTCTCCTTCTTCGCCGCCACCTTCGGCGGCAATCTAGAAATATGGTTTGTTCATTATTCAATTGTCGATGTGAATGTACCACATTTCCTCCCGTATTGCAAGGAAAAGTTTCCCCAAAAGCGCAGTAAAGCGCCGCAGCAGATGCTGCGGCGCTTTTGTTTGCTTATTCCGTTTTGTCGTCTGTTTCAGCCGGGACTTCCTGCCGCAAATCTTTGCGGACATAGGCCGCCGCATCCAGCGGCATATCCCGCTTGCGCAGCCGGCGATCCACCAGATACTTACCCAGCGTCTGCAGCGCCGCACACACCGGCACGCCCAGGAACATACCCAGCACGCCGAAGAAGCCGCCGCCCACCAGAATGGCCACAATGACCCAGAAGCTGGAAATACCGGTGGAATCGCCCAGGATCTTGGGGCCGATCACATTGCCGTCCAGCTGCTGCAGCGCCAGCACGAAGAGGGCGAAATACACCGCCTTCAGCGGATCCACCAGTAAAATCAGGAAGATGCTGGGAATGGCGCCCAGGAAGGGGCCAAAGAACGGGATCACATTGGTCACGCCCACCACTACGCTGATCAGCGGCGTGTAGGGCATTTTCAGCACACTGCAGCCGATGAAGCACAGAATGCCGATGATGAGGGAGTCCACCAGCTTGCCCCGGACGAAGCCGCTGAAAATGGCATCCACCTTGCGGGCGCCCCGCATCAGCGCTGCGGCCCGGTCCTCACGCAGCAGGCTGTACACCACCTTGTAGGAGATGGCCAAACCCTTCTCCTTGCTGACCAACAGGTAGACGGAGATGATAATGCCGATCAGCAGATCCATGGCAAAGTTCACCGTGCTCCAGACGCTGGTGAGCAGTCCGCCCAGGCTGGTGGTGATCAAACTCTCCAGCTTGGGTACCAGTCCATCCAGGAAGCTGACAGAGCTTTCCCGATAGCTCTCCAGCTGCTGCTCCAGCCACAAAGCCATCCTGGGGTTGTCCTTCAAAAGCTCGCTGCCCCAGCCGTAGATGGTATTGTAGTAGCTCTCGGCGTTGGCGATCAGCGTTTTCACGCTTTCCACCAGCTGCGGCACCAGCACGCTCATCAGCAGGTACAGCGCCAGCAGCACCACCGACCAGGTCAGCAGGATGCACAGCGCCCGCACCCAACCCTTATAGCCGGTGATGGGCTCCTGGCCGTTGCGGCTGCGCAGCTTGTTGACGAGAGACAGTATCACTCTTTCAAGCCAGTTCAGCACCGGGGCCAGCAGGTAGGCCATGGCCATGCCGTACAGTACCGGGGCCAGCACGTCAGCCAGCTTGTGCAGGAAGTCGCCCAATGCACCGCTTTGGTAAAATGTATCGTAAAAAACCAGAATGGCACAGACGGTGACAAACGCCGTCAATGCCCATTTCCCGTATCGCAGCCATTCTTTCATATGCGCTGGTTCCTTCCGTTTTTATTACTCTTATCTTAACGAACCACAGCCCTTTTTGCAAGGCCTTTTCAAAACCTTACGAAAATCTTAACTTTCTCTTGCCGGCGGAAAAGGCCGGAGTCCGAAGACTCCGGCCTTTTCTGTTTTTTGAGGGGTGTATACCGTGTTTTTTCTTACAGGAAGAAGTCCTTGATCTGGCCGATGAGCACCATGACCATCAGGAGGGGGGTGATGAAGCGGACGCAGATCTTGAAGAAGCCGTAAGTCTTCATCTTGCCGCCGCTCTTCTCCACCTCGTCGCGAACCACATCGGGGCCGATCTCGTAGCCGATCATCAGGCACATCAGCAGTGCGCCCAGAGGCATCATGATACCTTCGGACAGCATGTCAAAGAAGTCCAGCCAGCAGTCGTTGTACATGGCGGTGTACTGCCATGCGCCGTCCACCAGCACACGGCCGGGGACCCAGTAGCCGCTGTAACCCAGACCATCCAGACACACCAGCACGCACAGCACACCGGCAGCTGCTGCAGCGATCACGCTGTAGATCTTGCGCTTGTCGCCCTTGCCCTTCTCGGTAGCCTTGTCGCAGAAGTGGGTCACGATGACTTCCAGCAGGGAGATAGAGGAGGAAACCGCAGCCAGAGTCACCAGCAGATAGAAGATGATGCCGAACACAGCGCCAATACCGCCCATGCTGTCAAATACGTTCTGCAGCGTCACGAACAGCAGGGAGGGACCGCCGATCTTGCCGCCGGGATCCAGAGCAAAGGCGGCGGGCAGCACAGCCAGGCCGGCCATCAGCGCCACCAGCGTATCGAAGATCACGATGACCAGTGCGTTCTTGGTGATGTCCTTCTGCTTATCCAGATAGGAACCGTAGGTGATCATAACGCCCATGCCCAGAGACAGGGAGAAGAACATCTGGCCGCCGGCCGTTGCCAGCACGCCCAGGAAATTCTCCTTCAAAGGCGCAAAGTTGGGGACGAACATGAACTTCAGGCCTTCCACAGCACCGGGCAGGGTGCAGGAACGGATGATGATGACCACCAGCATCACGGCCAGCGCAGGCATACCCACAGAGCAGAACTTCTCAATACCGCCGGACACGCCGCCCATAACGATGAACATGGTGATCAGCAGGAAGATGATGCCGAATACCACGCCCTCAGTCTGGTTGAGCATGAAGGCCTCGAAGATCTCGCCGCCGGACAGGCCGTTGGTGCCGAAGGCTGCGCCAAACAGGTTGCCTACATTCAGCACGATGTACTTAATGCAGTAGCCGCCCAGCGCACAGTAGAACGACAGGATCAGGAAGGGGGACAGGGTAGCCAGCCAGCCCAGCCACTTGAACTTTTTCGACAGGGTCTGATAGGTGGCGATGGCGCTCTTGCCGGTCTTGCGGCCGATGGCCAGCTCACCCACCATGACGATGTAGCCGCACACCACGGCCAGCACCAGATAGACCAGCAGGAAGGCAAAACCGCCGTTGCTGCCCATCTTGTTGGGGAAGCCCCAGATGTTGCCCAGGCCCACCGCAGAGCCCACAGCCGCCATCAGGAAACCAAATGTACTTTTAAAACCTTTTCTTTCTTCCATTTTTCTCGCTCCTTTCTCGTTTTCCGCGGAAAATTCTACTTTAACGAAACTTCCCTACGGTCAATCGGGGAAAACCCGCAGGACACACAACCTATGTCACCCCGATTTTTCTTTGAGATGCTAACAGTATACAGGATGAAACCGAACGGTTCAATTAGCAGATTACATAAAATTTTTCATAATAATTTTCCATTTTCAGCACTTTGTCACCTCGTTTTTGACAAAATTTCGACAATCTGCCGAAGGGACATATATTCGTCGTATTCCCCGCCTTTCCCCCTCCTTTTCTTTTGGTGAATTTTTTTCTTTTGGAGAAACTTTTTGCGGCAATTTTGCCCTTGACAGCCGCAGATTGTCTGTTATAATTTGAAAACGGTTTTCATTTTCAAATTGGAGGAGATTTATGTCCGTTACCTATATGACACGCCAGCAAAAAGCGGTGCTGCAGTGCATGGAAAGTCTGCCGGGCGACGCAGGCGCCGTGGAGCTGGCAGAGCTGCTGCACGCCCGGGGACAGGCCATCGGTCTGACCACCGTGTACCGTCAGCTGGAAAAACTGGAGCAGCAGGGGCTGGTCCACAAGATCGTCACCGATGAGGGCGCCCGCTACCGCTTCTGCGACTGCCGCCGCCGGGGCGAAGAGTGCTTTCTTATTAAATGCGAGCAGTGCGGCAAGGTAGAACACGCCCGATGCGAACATCTGGGCGAACTGTACGGCCATTTGGCTGCCGACCACCATTTCCGCATCAATCCCCACCGCACGCTTTTTTACGGTCTGTGTCAGGACTGTGCCGGGGAGGCAGATGTATGAAGAAACAACTGCTCTGCCTGCTGCTGACGCTGGCACTGCTGGGCTGCTGCGGCTGCACCGCCGCCCCCCCATCCGACGACGGCCGTCTGCAGGTGGTCTGCTCCCTTTTCCCCTACTACGATTTTGTCCGGGCCATCGGCGGTGAACACGTGTCCCCCACCCTGCTGATCCCCGCCGGACGGGAAACCCACAGCTTTGAGCCCACGCCGCTGGATGTGATCACTCTGTCCCGTGCCGACGTACTCGTCTACAACGGCGGCGAGAGCGAACTCTGGGTGGAGGAGATCCTGGAATCCGCCGGAGAGAACATCGCCTTCCCCCTGCGGATGATGGACCACGTCGACGCATTGGAGGAAGAGATCGTGGAGGGCATGGAGGGCCATGACCACCGCCACGATCACGATCACGAACACGAAGAGGACGAACACCACCACGAGATCACCTACGACGAGCATATCTGGACCTCGCCGGTAGGCGCCAAGGAGCTGTGCCGCGCCATCTGCGAGACTCTGTGTGCGGCCGACAGCGCCCACGCCGACGAGTACCGTGCCAATCTGGAGGCGTATCTGGCGCAGCTGGACCAGCTGGATCGTCAGTTCCGCACCGTGGTGGACGAAGCGCAGCGCTGCACGCTGGTGTTCGGCGACCGCTTCCCCCTGCTCTACTTCTGCAAGACTTACGACCTGGAGTACCGGGCCGCCTTCCACGGCTGCGCCGGTGACACCGAGCCGTCTCTGGCCACGCTGAAATATCTCATCGACAAGGTGGACGCAGAGGACATTCCCGTGGTCTACACCATTGAGCTGAGCAGCCAGAAGGTGGCCAACGCCATCGCCGAGACTACCGGCGCCAAGGTGGCCCGACTCCACTCCTGCCAGAATGTGACACGGCAGGAATTCGATGCCGGCGAAACCTATCTCACATTGATGCAGGCCAACGTGGCGGCTCTGAAGGAGGGTTTATCCTGATGAATGACAAGAACATACTGCTGGAATGTCGGGATGTCTCTCTGGGTTATGAGGGCCAGCCCGTCTGGGAGCATCTGGATTTTGCCGTCCGCAGCGGTGACTACCTGTGCATCGTGGGCGAAAACGGCTCCGGTAAATCCACACTGCTGAAAAGCCTGCTGGGCTTGCTCAAGCCCTTGCAGGGTTCCATCACCATGGCGCCCTCCCTTTCCGCCGGCGCCATTGGGTATCTGCCCCAGCAGACCCGGGCCCAGAAGGATTTCCCCGCCACCGTCAGTGAGGTGGTGCTCTCCGGCTTCCTCAGCGCACGGAAGCGGCGGTTCTTCTACTCCGGCGCCGAGAAATCCCAAGCCCTGATGAACATGGGCAAGCTGGGCATCCTGGAGCTGAAGGACCGGTGCTACCGGGAGCTGTCCGGCGGCCAGCAGCAGCGTGTACTGCTGGCCCGGGCCCTGTGCGCCGCCGGCGAGCTGCTGATCCTGGACGAGCCGGTGACCGGCCTTGACCCGGCCGCAGCCCAGGACCTGTACCGCACCCTGGACTATCTCAACAAAAAAGAGGGCATCGCCATCGTCATGGTGACCCACGACATCCGCAACGCCCTGCAAAGCGCCACCGCCATCCTTCACGCCGGACAGCGGCAATGGTTTTACGGCAGCGTGGACGAATATCTGGCTTCGCCTTACGGCAAGCGGTTCGGAGGTGGACGGGCATGAGTCTTTTGCTGGAAATGTTCACCTATCCCTTCATCCTGCGGGCCTTCATCGTGGGCATTCTGGTGTCGCTGTGCGCCGCTGTGCTGGGCGTACCTCTGGTGCTCAAGCGCTACTCCATGATCGGCGACGGCCTGAGCCACGTGTCCTTCGGTGCGCTGGTCATCGCCATGGCCTGCGGCTGGGCGCCGCTGCCGGTATCCATCCCGGTGGTGATCGTGGCGGCGCTGTTCCTGCTGCGGCTCACCGAACGCAGCCGCATCGGTGCCGACGCCGCCATTGCCGTGGTGTCCGCCTCGGCGCTGGCCATCGGCGTGGTGGTCACCAGCCTCACCACCGGTATGACCACCGATGTGGACAGCTATATGTTCGGCAGCATCCTGGCCATGGATCGCAGTGACGTGATCCTCAGCGTGGTGCTGAGCGTGTCGGTGCTGACGCTGTTCCTCCTTTGTTACCACAAGCTCTTCGCCATTACCTTTGACGAAAACTTCTCCCGGGCCACCGGCGTGAAGGTGTCGTGGTACAACACGCTGCTGGCGGTACTGACGGCACTGACCATCGTGCTGGGCATGCAGATGTGCGGCGCCATGCTGATCTCCTCTCTCGTGATCTTCCCCGCCCTGACAGCCATGCGGCTTTTCAAAAGCTTCCGCAGCGTGATGCTGTGCGCCGCCGTGCTGAGCGTGGTGTGCTTCTGCATCGGCCTGACCGCTTCGTATCTGGTCAGTACGCCGGTGGGCGCTACCGTGGTGCTGGCGGATCTGGCCGCCTTCCTGAGCGCCTGCGGTCTGCAGCGTCTGCGCCGCAGATGAAAAATCGTCCGTCTATGCCCCGCAAGCACGCCTTGCGGGGCATTTTTCAGGAAAATATCCCGTTTTCGACCATCTTTTTCCCGAAAAAACCTTGCTTTTTTTGCTCGGATGTGCTACACTCCCATCGTAAGGTATGTTTATGTAAGAGTGGACTTCGCGGTCCGCTCTTTTTCATGGGCAAAATCCAATGCTTAAAATTTGCGGAACGGAGGTTCTCTCATGAAAAAAGTGACCGAGATCGTGGCAGAACTGGCTGCCGAGGCCGTGGCCGAGCAGGGCTGCGAGCTGTGGGATGTGGAATACGTCCGGGAGGCCGGCCAGTGGTATCTGCGTCTGTATCTGGACAAGGAAGGCGGCGTGGACATTCTGGACTGCGAAGCCGTCAGCCGCAAGGTCAGCGACCTGCTGGATGAGGCAGACCCCATCGAGGCAAGCTATATGTTCGAGGTATCCTCCGCCGGCGCCGAGCGCCCCCTGAAGCGCCCCTCCGACTTTGAGCGCTTTATGGGCAGCCCTGTCCTGGTGAAGACTTACAAGAACCGGGACGGCCGCAAGGAGTTTGCCGGTGATCTGGCAGGCTACGAGGACGGCGCCGTACTGCTGACGGTGGGCAAGGAGACCATGCGCTTTGAAAAGGCCGAGGTAGCTCTGGTCCGCCTGAGAGTTGTTTTTTAATCCGTTGATTTGTTTGAAAACATAGAAATAGGAGAATCAGACATGAAGTGTGAAGAAATCTTTGCCGCTCTTGCCATGCTGGAAAAAGAGCGGGGTATCCCCCAGAACTTTATGATGGGCAAGATCATTCAGGCCCTGACCACCGCCTACAAGCGTGACCACGAAGGCGTGGAGAACGTGATCGTGGACGTGGACGAAGAGCGTCACGAGCTGAAGATGTTCGTGCAGAAGGAGATCGTGGAGGAAGTGGAGTTCCCCGGCACCCAGATCTCTCTGGCCGAGGCCAAGGCCCTCAGCGCCAAGCACGAGCTGGGCGGCATCGTCAACCTCCCCGTGGAGAACGTGGAGTTCGGCCGCATCGCCGCCGGCAACGGCAAGCAGGTCATCATTCAGGGCCTGCGGGAAGCCGAGCACGGTATGATCTACGACGAGTTCAACTCCAAGCAGCACGAGATCCTGACCGGCACTGTCACCCGCATCGACCCCCGCACCGGCAGCGTGCATCTGCGCATCGGCACCGGCAGCGAGTCCACTGAGGCCGTGCTGAATATGAACGAGCAGGTCGCCGGCGAAACGCTGGTGGAAGGCCAGATGGTCAAGGTGTATCTGGTGGAAGTCCGCCGCAGCACCCGTGGTCCTCAGGTCCTGATCTCCCGCACCCACCCCGGTCTGGTGAAGCGCCTGTTCGAGCTGGAAGTGCCTGAGATCTTCGACGGCACGGTGGAGATCCGTTCCATCGCCCGTGAGGCCGGCAACCGCACCAAGATGGCCGTCTGGTCTGCCGACGAGAACGTGGATCCCATCGGCGCCTGCGTCGGTCCCCGCGGCGTGCGTGTCAACGCCATCGTTGACGAGCTGCGCGGCGAGAAGATCGACATCATCAAGTACAGTGAAGATCCCGCCCAGTTCATCGCCGCCGCTCTGGCTCCCGCCGATGTCATCGACGTGCGCCTGGCCGACGAGGGCAAGATCTGCCGTGTCATCGTTCCCGACGATCAGCTGAGTCTGGCCATCGGCAAGGAGGGTCAGAACGCCCGCCTGGCCGCCCGCCTCACCGGCTACAAGATCGACATCAAGCCCGCCTCCTACCACGAGGGCTGAGAAACGAAAGAAAGGTGGTGGCTCCATGCCTGCCAAACCCCGAAAGATCCCCCAGCGCCAGTGCGTGGGCTGCCGCACGATGAAGGACAAGAAAGCGCTGGTCCGTGTGGTCAAAACACCGGAGAACGAAGTGGTGCTGGACCTGACCGGCAAGAAGTCCGGCCGAGGCGCCTATGTCTGCCCCGAGATGGAGTGCCTGAAAAAGGCCCGCAAGTCCCGGGCGCTGGAACGGGCCTTTGACCTGGCCATTCCCGCCGAGGTGTACGACGCCATGGAAGCGCAGATGGAACAAGCATAATGGAACGCATTTTATCAATGATCGGCCTTGCCAAAAAGGCAGGCTTTGTGGAGATCGGCGAAGAACCCGTCGGCTCCGCCGCCCGTGCCAAGCACGCCCGGGTGATTCTGGTGGCCGGTGACGCCGCTGCCAGCAGTGTACGCCGTGCCTACTCCTTCGCACAGAGCGGCAGCTGCCTGTGCCTGACCATCGACGCCACGAAGGACCAGCTGGGCAGCGCTCTGGGCCGCACCAGTGTGGCCATGGCTGCTGTCACAGACATCGGTTTTGCCGAGGCGCTGGTCAAAAAGCTGGCTGCCATGGACGAAGGCCGCTACGGCGCCGCCGCCGAAGCGCTGAGCGTCAAGGCCAAGCGTGCCGCCGAGCGCAAGGCAGAAAAGCTGCAGCACGAAAAGAACGTGCAGCAGGGCAAAAAGCGCAGAAAAGAACCCACAGAAAAGGTTGTGGCCGAGCCCGCCGCAGCCCCCAAGACCCCCGAGGTCAGAAAATCCGACAAACCCCGCAGCTCCGGCAAGCCCGGCGGCCGCAGTAAGTCCGCCCCGAAAGGCGAGACCAACCGTTTTGCAAACAGCCGTCCGGTGAAGAAGGGCAAGGGCTCGTTCAAGAAGAAGTAAGTAATATCACACGGCGGGCGCCGTCCCGCCGTATCACAACGATGGAGGTGGCTATATTTGGGTAGCGTAGTTAACAAATACAGAGTGCATGAGGTGGCCAAGGATTTTGGTGTTGCCACCAAGCAGGTCACGGAGATTTTGACCAAGTACGCCGAGACTCCCAAGAACCATATGCAGGTCCTCACCGACCGGGAGCTGTCCCTGATCTTTGAGAGCCTGACCCAGAACAACCAGGTGGCAGGCATCCACGTCATTTTTGCCGAAGGTGCCAAGGCCGCCGAGAAGAAACCCGAGCCCCAGAGCGCTCCTGCACAGCCTCAGCAGCCCCAGCAGGCTAAGAGCGAGGCCAAGCCCGCCCGTCAGGAGCAGGGCCGTCCCCAGCAGCAGGGCCAGAACCGGCCTCAGCAGCAGGGCCAGAATCGTCCCCAGCAGAACAACAACCAGAAGCCTCAGGCACAGCAGCAGGCCCTCAACAAGCCCACCACCCGTGTGCCCGAGACTCGTGTGGTGGATACCCGCAAGGCCACCAACGTGAATCTGGATAAGTACGACGAGCGTCTGCAGGATATGGCCGACAGCCGCAGCAACGGCCGCCGCGACCAGCAGCAGACCCAGGGCAAGGAAAAGATCCGCAGCGGCAAGAAACAGCGCGACAACAACTTCGGCAACAAGCGCAAGCAGGAAGAAGCCGACCGTCTGCGCCGCCTGCAGCTGGAGGTTATCAAGAAGACCCCCGTCACCGTGGAGATCGGCGACGAGATCTCTGTCGGCGAGCTGGCCAGCCGCATGAAGAAAACTGGCGCCGAGGTGGTCAAGTGCCTGATGAAGAACGGCATCATGGCCTCCCTGAGCCAGCTGATCGACTTCGACACCGCCGCCATCATCGCCGAGGAGCTGGGCTGCAAGGTGGAGCGTGAAGTGGTGGTCACCATTGAAGAGAAGCTGATCGACGACCATGTGGACGCCGAGGAGGATCTGCTGCTCCGCGCCCCCGTCGTTGTGGTCATGGGTCACGTCGACCACGGCAAGACCAGCCTGCTGGACTACATCCGCAACGCCCACGTGGCCAGCGGCGAGGCCGGCGGCATTACCCAGCACATCGGCGCCTATCAGGTGCAGGTGGACGGCAAGCCCATCACTTTCCTGGATACCCCCGGCCACGAGGCCTTTACCTCCATGCGTGCCCGCGGCGCCATGGTCACCGACATCGCCATTCTGGTGGTGGCTGCCGACGACGGCATTATGCCCCAGACCATCGAGTCCATCAACCACGCCAAGGCCGCCGAGATCCCCATCATCGTGGCCATCAACAAGATGGATAAACCCACCGCCAACCCCGACCGCATCATGCAGCAGCTGACCGAGCATGGTCTGGTGTGCGAAGAGTGGGGCGGCGAGACCATTGTCTGCCCCATTTCCGCCAAGACCGGTATGGGCATCGACAACCTGCTGGAGATGCTGACCCTGACCGCCGAAGTGGGCGAGCTGAAGGCCAACCCCAACCGTGCCGCCCAGGGTACCGTCATCGAAGCCCGTCTGGACAAGGGCCGTGGTCCCGTGGCCACGCTGCTGGTGCAGAACGGTACGCTGAAGCAGGGTGACATCATTATCGCCGGCACTGCCGTGGGCCGTGTCCGTGCCATGGTCAGTGACAAGGGCCAGAAGATCAACACCGCCGGTCCTTCCGTGCCTGTGGAGATCACCGGTCTGAGCGAGACCCCCTCCGCCGGTGCTGTGTTCAACGCCGTGGCCGACGAAAAGCTGGCCCGTGAGCTGGTGGAACAGCGCAAGGAAGAGGAGAAGGCCCGTGCCAACGCTCCCGTCACCAAGGTCTCTCTGGAGGATCTGTTCAGCCAGATCCAGGCCGGTGAGATGAAGAACCTGAACCTGATCGTCAAGGCCGACGTGCAGGGCTCCGTGGAAGCCGTGAAGGCCTCCCTGGAGAAGCTGAGCAACGACGAAGTCCGGGTCCGCGTGATCCACGGCGGCGTGGGCGCCATCAACGAGTCCGACGTGATGCTGGCCACCACTTCTCAGGCCATCATCGTGGGCTTCAACGTCCGTCCCGACAATGCCGCCCGTGACAGCGCCGCCCGTGCCAACGTGGATATGCGTATGTACCGTGTCATTTACGACGCCATCAACGAGATCGAGGCTGCCATGAAGGGTCTGCTGGCTCCCAAGTTCCGTGAGCTCATTCTGGGCCACGCCGAGGTCCGCAATACCTTCAAGGTTTCCGGCGTCGGTACCATCGCCGGCTGCTACGTGCAGGACGGCAAGCTGCAGCGTAAGGATTGCCAGGTCCGTCTGGTCCGTGACGGCATCGTGGTCCACGAAGGCGTCCTGTCTTCTCTGCAGCGCTTCAAGGACAGCGTGAAAGAAGTGGCCTCCGGCTACGAGTGCGGCGTTGGTCTGGAGAAGTTCAACGACATCAAGGAAGGCGACATCATCGAAGCCTTCGTCATGGAAGAAATTCCTCAATAAATCCTTTCGCCTAAAATGTTTTGCATTTTAGTCGAGTTGAGTTTGCAGCTTGCTGCAGCGCACTGCGACTCGCTAAGTGCCGCCCTTCGGGCGGTTGCTCGCGTGCATCGCGCCTGCGGGCGCTGATCGCTGCGCTCGCACGTTTGCAAGCTGAGCAGTATTTTTTCTCCCGCACATGTCGGTAGAAAAAATGATCTGGTTTTATTTCGGCTCTGCGGAGCCGAAACTCTGTGAGACTACTCTTATTGTGATGGGGCGGGCGTGTTCGCCCGCCTCACCTTTACCTTATGAAAGGAGTGCTGATCTATGGCATCCAACCGTATCGGCCGCATCAACGAAGAGATCCGTGCCGAACTGAGCCAGATCCTGCGCAGTGTGAAGGATCCCCGTGTTTCTCAGGCCATGGTGACCATTACCCACGTGGACACCACCAGCGACCTGCGCTACGCCCGGGTTTACGTCACCGCTCTGGATCGTACCGGCGAGAAAGATCTGATGCGCGGCCTCAAGTCCGCCGCCGGTTTTCTGCGCCGGGAACTGGGCAGCCGCCTGAATCTGCGCTACACCCCGGAGCTGCAGTTTATGAGCGATGACTCCATCGCCCACGGCGCCCACATTCTGGACCTGCTGAACCATGTCCAGCCCCCCAATCCCGCCAACGCCGACATCGTCCTGCCCGAGGACAAATAAAACCATCTTTGTTCAAGGAGGTCGCTCTATGAACATTTCTGACGTTGCTGCCCGCCTGCGCGGCATGGACCGTGTCCTGATCCTGACCCATGTGCGCCCCGATGGCGACACCATCGGCAGCGCCGCCGCCCTGTGCCGGGCGCTGCGGGATCTGGGCAAGGAAGCCCACCTCCTTTATAACCCGGAGATCACTGCCACTTACGAGCCCTATGCCCGGGAATACTGGGCCCCGGAGGGCTGGGAGCCTGCCTTTGTGGTGTCCACCGATGTGGCCGTCCCCGGCCTGCTGACCGACAATGCCGCCCCCTATGCCGGGCGCATCGATCTGGCCATTGATCACCACCCCTCCCACAGCTATTTTGCTGCCGAGAGCTATGTGGACGCTTCCGCTGCCGCCTGCGGCGAGATCCTCTGGCAGGTGATCCGGGAGCTGACCCCCATTACCCCCGCTATTGCGCTGCCTCTGTATGTGGCCATCGCCACTGACTGCGGCTGCTTCGTCTATTCCAACACCACACCTCGCACCCATCGCATCGCCGCCGAGCTGATGGATCTCATTGACGTTTCCGCCGTCAACAAGTCCCTGTTCCGCACCAAGAGCAAGGTGCGCCTTGCCATGGAGAGCCGCATGGTGGCCGACATGGAGCTGTACGACAACGACCGGGTGGTGGTCATGACCATCCCCCTGCACCTGCGCCGTGAAATGCACGCCACCGAGGCCGACATCGAAGAGCTCAGTTCTCTGGCCGCACTGGTGGAAGGCACTGACTGCGCCATTACTCTGCGTGAGCTGCGCCCCGGCACCATCAAGATCTCCCTGCGCACCGGCCCCCGGGTCAACGCCACAGAGGTCTGCGCCAAGCTGGGCGGCGGCGGACACCGTGCCGCAGCCGGCGCCACCGTGGACGGCACCATGGACGAGGTGAAGCTGGCCGTTCTGCGTGCCGTGGAAGAAGTGGTGGGTGCATAATGGCCAACGGTATCATCATTATTGACAAGCCCGCAGACTGGACTTCCATGGACGTCTGTGCCAAGCTGCGTGGTATCCTGAAAACCAAGAAGATCGGCCACGCCGGTACCCTGGACCCCATGGCCACCGGCGTACTGCCCGTGTTCGTAGGACAGGCCACCCGGGCCGTCAGCTACGCCGAAAGCGGCCGCAAGGAATATGTCGCCGGTCTGCGGCTGGGTCTGGTGACCAACACCCAGGACACCAGCGGCGAAACGCTGCGTGAATCCCCCGTCACCGTGACGGCGGACGAGCTGCAGGCTGTGCTGCCCCGGTTCACCGGCCCCATTGAGCAGATCCCGCCCATGTTCTCCGCCATTAAGATCGGCGGCAAAAAGCTCTACGAGCTGGCCCGGAAGGGACAGGAGGTGGAGCGCAAGAGCCGCGCCGTCACCATTTACGAACTGGAAGTGCTGGCGCAGACGGCAGAAAACGAATATCTCCTGCGCATCCTCTGCTCCAAGGGCACCTATGTCCGCACCCTGTGCCACGACATCGGCGAAGCGCTGGGCTGCGGCGGCTGCATGAGTTCCCTGCGCCGCACCATGGCCGCCGGCTTTACCCTGGCCGACGCCGTAACGCTGGACGAGGTGCAGGAAAACGGCGAAACGCTGCTGCGCAGCGTGGACTCCCTCTTTGCCCACCATCCGGCCTACCACATCCGCCATGCCAGGGTGGAAGCCCTGTGCCGCAACGGCAACGCCTTTGTGGTCCATGACGACCTGCCGGAGGACACCTACCGTGTCTACGGTAGGGACGGCACCTTCCTGTGCCTGAGCCGGCTGGAAAAGGGCACGATGACATCAGAGAAAAACTTTTTCGGAGCGTGACAGACTTGAACAAACCTTCTGTGATCGCGCTGGGCTTCTTTGACGGCGTACACCGTGGACACGGTGCCCTGCTGCAAAAGGCCGTACAGCGTGCAGCGGAGTTGGGCGCAGAGAGCGCCGTTTTCACCTTTGACCGACCGCCCAAAGAGGTGGTCACCGGCCGCACCGTCCATCTCATCAACTCGGCGGAGGACCGCCGCAGCCTGATGGAGCGGCTCTACGGCATCGACCGGGTGATCTTCGCTCCCTTTGACGACAATATGATGCACTGCTCGTGGCAGGTTTTCCTCACCGAGCTGCTGATCCGGGAAAACGGTGCCATCCATTTGGTGGCCGGCCACGACTACCGCTTCGGCTACAAAAATGAGGGCAACCCCCAGCTCCTGCAGGAGGCCTGCGCCCGTCTGGGCCTGGGCTGCGACATTATCCCCAAAGTGGAGCTGGACGGCATCACCGTCAGTTCCACCTACATCCGCACGCTGGTGGAGCAGGGCGAAATGGAGCGGGCTGCAGAGTTTCTGGGCCATCCCCACTGCCTGAGCCAGACCGTGCGCCACGGCCAGCACTTCGGCCGCACCATCGGCATCCCCACCGTCAATCTGGAGGTGCCTCAGGGCGTTATCGTCCCCCGTCACGGCGTGTACATCACCCGTGTCTGCCTTGCGGACGGACGCAGCTTCCCCGGCGTGACCAATGTGGGCGTCCGGCCCACCGTCAGCCAAAGCGGTCTTGTAACCGTAGAAACGTTCCTGCTGGACTTCGAAGGCAACCTCTATGACCAGCAGCTGCGTCTGGAATTCTTCCGGCATCTGCGTGACGAACAGCGCTTCGCCGACGCCGAGGCCCTGAAGACCCAGATCCATAAGGACATCGCCTGCACCCGTGCCTATTTCGCCAAAACCGACCGATAAGACACAAAGAACTCCGAATTTTGGAAAAATTCGGAGTTCTTTTTTTCTCTCCCCATTTCCCGACGCCTTTCTCCTGCCGCCGGCGGCTACAATAGCCGGTAAAGGAGGGGTTTCATCATGCCCAACATTCCCCGCATTCCGCCGCTTCTGCGTCGCCTGGCCCCAACCCTGGGCCGGATGGCGGCAACATTTCTGCTGTCCGCCGCCCAACTGGGCCAGGCCTACGCTCCCTGCGCACTGGCCTGTGTGGCGCTGGCCGGGCCGGGCTCAGGCGGTTTTCTCTGTCTTCTGGGCGCCGCCGCCGGCGCTTTGGTCTTTTTCCCTTTCCAGCCGGGACTGCGATTTCTGGCGGCCGCCATCCTGATCTACGCAGCCAACACCGCCTTTTTTGACACACGGTTCTACCTGCACCCCCGGTTTCGTCCGCTCCTCTGCATCACCGCCACAACGCTGGTGCAGCTGGTTTGGCTGGTGGAGCGGCAGCTGCCCCAGATCCTTCTTTTCCTCGCCTCGCTGGCGGCACAGTGGACGGCTTGTCATCTCCTTGCGCCCCTCTTCGGCGGGAAAGAACACCCCCACTGCCGAACGCTGCTGGGCCTATGCCTGTGCGCCGCTCTCTATGGCGTCCGGACAAGCAGCGGCTTTTCTCTGGGGCGGGCACTGCTGAGTACCGTGCTGCTGCCCTGCGCCGCTGCCGCACCGGCCCAAGGCGTTCTTTTTGGCCTGCTGGCAGGACTGACCATGGATCTGATCCCGGAGCGAGCGCATCTGCAATTCACCGTCCTCCCGGCCTGCGGCTGCGCCCTTGCAGCCCTAAAGCCCCGGCGTTGGAGCGCAGCCGCTCTGTATTGCAGTGGCTTCGCCGCTGCAGCTCTTCTCTTTGGACTGGACAGGCCGCTGGTTCTTTTCTGGGAAGCCGCCGTGGGCGCAGCCCTCCATCTGCTGCTGCACCGTTCGCCCCACGAGGCAGCAGCAGAAACGGAAGCCCTGCCCCCCTCCCCGCTGCAGGCCCAGCTGGACAAGTCCGCCGCTGCCTTCCGTGACCTGTACGACAGCTTTTTCCGGGGCACGGAGCCTGCGCCGCCGGAGAATCCCGCCGTGCTTTTTGACCGCACCGCCCAGCAGGTGTGCCGCAAGTGCGTTCTGCGTCAAACCTGCTGGCATCAGGACTACAACACCACCTACAACGCCTTCAACGATGCCTGTCCTCATCTGATGCGTCGGGGGCAGGCGCTGGCCCAGGATTTCCCGCTGCATTTCACCTCCCGCTGCGTGCGGATCCAGGAATTTCTCGCCGTCCTCAACAGCGAGCTGCACACTTTTCTGCTGCGGCGGCAGCATCACCGGCAGTTAGAGGACCTGCGCCGTCAGGCTCGGGAGCAATACGCCCAGCTGGGTGAGCTGCTGTCCGCCACCGCCGCCGTGGAAGCCGTGGCCGCAGCGCCTATGGGCTACAGCGTCAGCCCCGCTCTGCGTCCCCGGGAAGGCTGTCGGGTCTGCGGCGACCAGCTGGCCGTCTTTGAGGTGGGCGACACCCTGTATCTGCTGCTCAGCGACGGCATGGGCAGCGGCGAGGAGGCCCACCGGGAAGCCGCCATGACCGTGCGGCTGCTGCGGCAGTTTCTGGAAGCGGGCATCGAACCCACCCCCGCCCTGCGGACGCTGAACGATGCCATGGCCCTGCGGGGACAGGAGGGCGGCGGTTTCACCACCATCGATCTTCTCGCCCTGCAGCGCAGCAGCGGCAGCGCTGTGCTCTACAAGTACGGAGCAGCACCCTCCTATCTCAAGCAGGGCGGCAGTGTCAGCCGCTTCACCGCCGCCAGTCTCCCTGCCGGACTGCAAAGCAGCGGCCGAAGTCCGGCGTGTTCCCGCTTTGCTCTGCCCGGCGGCAGTTTCTTCGTGATGGTCAGCGACGGCATTGCCGACCAGAACGACGACGAATGGCTGCAAAATCTGTTGGCCGGGTGGGACGGACAGGATGCTGATGCCCTGACACAGCTGATCCTGCGTGAATCCCGCAGCCGCCGCGGTCTGCAGGACGACTGCGCCGTGCTGAGTCTGTATCTCGGCCCGGGAAAAAGCAGCATTTGACGCCGCAGCGCCGTATATCTTTGCCCCGATCCGGCCATACTGTATTTACCGACAGTCAACAGCAAGAGGAGGGCACATTCTTGGTTAAAGGTATTTCCCGCCGGGTGATCGTGGTGGATTCCCCCGACCCCCGCATTTTCGAACAGGCAATTTTTATCATTCGCAACGACGCCGCCACCGGCGGCGGTGTCACATCCCAACAGCTGGTGGATCAGGCGGTCCGCATCGCCAAGAACTATGCCCGCACCCACGGCGGCAGCACACCGGCGGGCCAATGGCGCATGGCGCCCTGGGCCTGGGCATTGGTGGGTGCTGCGGCCATCGCATTGGTGTGGCTGGCGGTGTATTTGGTCTGACTCTCTTTTTTCTCCTCACTTGGGGCGGGCAGCAGGGCTGTCCGCCTTCTTTTTGCGTTGAAGTCTATGGCCGACCTGTGGTATAATGATATATTATGCAGTATGTGTATCGGAGGTATCCCCATGAAGATCGGCAGCGTTGACATCCCTTCCCGTCTGGTACTGGCTCCCATGGCCGGCGTTACGGATCTGGCTTTCCGCAAAATTTGCAGCGAGCTGGGGGCTGGTCTGACGGTGACGGAGATGGTCAGTTCCAAGGCCCTTTGCTATCAGGACCGCAAAAGCCGCGGCCTTCTGAAGCTCTTTGACGGCGAGCATCCCGCTGCCGCCCAGATCTTCGGCAGCGATCCCGTCTGCATGGCAGAGGCCGCCGTCATGGCCGCCGAGATCTCCGGGGCCAACCTCATCGACATCAACATGGGCTGCCCTGTGGGCAAAGTGGTGTCCAACGGCGACGGCAGCGCCCTGATGCGTGACATCGACAAGGCCGCCCGTGTGGCCGAAGCGGTGGTAAAAGCCTCCCCCGTCCCCGTGACGGTGAAAATGCGCCGGGGCTGGGATAAGGGCAGCATCAACGCCGTCGAATTGTCCGTAGCGCTGGAACAGGTGGGCGTGGCAGCAGTAGCCGTCCACGGCCGCACCCGCACCCAGATGTACGCCGGGCAGGCCGACTGGACCACCATCCGTGAGGTAAAGGAAGCCGTCTCCATCCCCGTCATCGCCAACGGCGACATTTTCAAGCCGGAGGACGCCGTCCGCATCCTCCAGTTCACCGGCGCCGACGCCGCCATGATCGGCCGGGGCTGCTTTGGCAACCCGTGGCTTTTTGCTCAGGCCAAGGCCGCACTGGACGGCAGCGACATCCCCGCCCTGCCGCCTCTTGCCCAGCGCATCGATACCGCTTTGCGGCAGGTGGAACTGGCGGTGGAGGACAAGGGAGAGCATATTGCCCTGCTGGAGGCTCGCAAGCAGCTTTGCTGGTACCTCAAGGGCGTCAGTCACGCCAATTACTACAAAGAACAGATCGTCCGCATGAACACGCTGGACGATGCCCGCCGTATCTGTGACGGGATCAAGAGGGATCTGAAATGATGGATGAACTCCGCGCCATTGCGCAGGCCAAAAAGGGCGACGCCGACGCCTTCGCCTTTTTGGTGCAGACTTATGAAACAAGTGTATATCGTCTGGCTCTGCGGATGTGCGGAAATGCTCACGATGCCGAGGAGGTAGCCCAGGAGGCCTTTGTGGCTGCCTGGAAGGGCATGCCCGCCTTCCGCGGTGAGAGCAAGTTCTCCTCCTGGCTCTACCAGCTGACCACCAACGCAGCCATCGACTTCCTGCGCCGGGAAAAGCGTCACCGGGCAACCACACCCATTGAGGACGAAGTGGATCTGGCCGCCCCCGGTACACCTCAGCAGGCCGCCGAAGCGGCAGAGGTACGGCAGGCCCTGCAGCAGGCGCTGGAGGCCCTGACGCCGGAGCATCGGGAGATCTTTCTGCTGCGGCAGATGCGCCAGCTGAGCTACGAGGAGATCGGGCAGCTGCTGGGATTGGAGAGCGGCACCGTTAAATCCCGCCTGAGCCGGGCAAAAAAACAATTGCGAGAAATTTTGACCCAAAAGGGGAACCTTTTTGCCCCCGCCTCCGTCTTAGAAAAAGGAGAGGAGGAAAATCATGACTTGTGATTTTGACCGCATCGACGCACTGTGCGCCGGCGAACTGCCGGAAAGCCAGCGTGCCTCGGTGCTTGCCCATATGGAACATTGCCCCGCCTGCCGCGCCTACTATGAGGCTATGGCCGGTCTGGAGGGCGAAGAAACAGCCCCCGAGGGCTTTACCGCCCGTGTGATGGACGCTGTACGCACCACGCCCCAGCAGAAAGTCCGCCGCAAAGTCTCTGCTTGGCGCTCTTTCGCCGCCGTGGCCGCCTGTGCCGTGCTGGTGTTGGGCCTGGGCTTTGGTTCCGGCCTGATGGGCGCCGACAGCGCCGCCCCGGAAAGCGCCAACGACAGCGCTCCCGGCATGACCCGGGATCTGGAGAGCGACTTTGCCCAATATAACAGCGGCGATGACGCCGAGGACCTGCCCCTGACCATCCACGTGGTAGAGGATCCTGCCTTGTGCGGGCAGGTGCGCAGCTGGCTGGCCGGGCAGAACATCCCGCAGCTGTACCCCGACGGTCCCCGGGAGGCCTACGACCTGACGGCCGAGCAGGTACAGTCCATCAACCGGGACATCCCCCTGCTGGCTCTGCCGGAAGAGTTCCTGCAGCTGGAGCTGAAAAGTGCCGAATGAGCGAAAGTCCGCAGGAAAACCTGTGGACTTTTTCTTTTTCCTGTGATATACTCCCACCCGACAGGTTTCCACACCCTGTCCAAGCACCGCCTTTGCGGTGTTCGTTCGGCACCCGAGAGGAGCCGTTCTCTAAACAAAAAATGGGAGGTTTTTTTATGCGCAAAATTACCGTTCAACAGCTGACCCGTGCTGCCATCGCAGGCGCTTTGTACGCCGTCCTGACACTGCTGTCTTCTGCCTTCGGCATCGCCTACGGCCCGGTACAGTTCCGTCTGTCCGAGGCGCTGTGTGTGCTGCCGTTCCTGTTCCCGGAGACGGCATGGGGTCTCTTTGCCGGCTGCTGGGTGTCCAATCTCATCAGCCCCTACGGGCCGCTGGACATGGTGGTAGGCTCTCTCGCCACACTGCTTGCCGCCCTGTGGACGGCCAAATGCCGCCGCAAGTGGCTCTCACCTCTTCCGCCGGTGGTGTGCAACGGCTTGCTGGTGGGTGCCGTACTGGCCTGGCAGCAAAGCGGTTCTTTGGAAACCTTTTTCCCCGCCTTTACCGCCAACGCCCTGAGCGTGGCGCTGGGCGAAGCGGTGGTCTGCTTCGCTCTGGGCCTTCTGCTGCTGCGGGGCATCGAGAAAACCGGCACCTTGTACCGCCGGTAACACAAGATATGGACACCCGGAGGGGGCAGACCGCAAGGCCTGTCCCCTCCTAAATTTTGTCCAAAAAGTTGAAAAAACTCCTTGACTTTCTCCCAAAATCCGATATAATAATTAAGCTCGCGTTTTTGCGGGCAAATCCTTGCTCACACAATGAAGGTGTGGGCCATATGTCCAAAAGGAGGTGCAAAAAGTATGGCTAAGATTTCTGCCAACTACGAGGTCGTTTACATCATCGACCCTGCACAGGGTGAGGAGGCTATTGCCGCTACCGTGGCAAAGTTCCAGGCTCTGGCTGAGCAGAATGGTTCCAACGTGGTCGTGGAAGAGTGGGGCAAGCGCAAGCTGGCTTACGCAATCGACTACAAGACCGAGGGTTACTATGTGCTGATGAGCTTCACCAGCGCTCCCGAGTTCCCCAAGGAGCTGGATCGTATCCTGGGTATTTCCGAGGATATCATGCGTTCCATGATCGTCTGCAAGGGCGAGTAAGGGAGGCACATCATGCTGAACAAAATTTTCATCATGGGTCGTCTGACCCGCGATCCTGAGCTGCGCCGCACCCAGAGCGGTACCGCCGTGACCAGCTTCTCTCTGGCCGTTGACCGTGACTTCAAGTCTCAGTCCGGCGAGAAGGAGACCGATTTCATCGATGTGGTCGCCTGGCGTTCCACCGCCGAGTTTGTGGCAAAGTATTTCACCAAGGGCCGCATGGCCGTGGTGGAGGGTCGTCTGCAGATCCGTGACTGGAAAGACAAGGATGGCAACAACCGCAGAAGTGCGGAAGTGGTTGCCGACAACATCTATTTCGGCGATTCCAAGCGTGACGGTGCTGGCAGCTATGACAGTGCTCCCGCTTACGGCGCATCTTACGGTGCTCCCGCCGGCGGCTACGCTGCCCCCATGGGTGGCTCCGCTTTCGCTGAGATCGATGAGGAGGACGGCGATCTGCCGTTCTGATCCGTGCCCGAGGCACATTGTAATATTATAAAGGAGGAACCTTCCATGGCTATGGAACGCGAAAATAGAGCGCCCCGCGGTGGTAACCGCAAGCGCAAAAAGGTTTGCCAGTTCTGCGTTGACAAGTGCGAGTATATCGATTACAAGGACGCCGCCAAGCTGCGTCGCTTCATCTCCGAGCGCTCCAAGATTCTGCCCCGCAGAACCACCGGTACCTGTGCTATGCATCAGCGTCAGCTGACTGAGGCCATCAAGCGCGCCCGTCAGATCGCTCTGCTGCCCTTCGTGACCGAGTAAGTTGCATCAAAAAAAGACCCGAACCATCAGGTTCGGGTCTTTTCTTTTTGTTCCGGTTTACTTGCAGCCGCAGCCGCCCATTTCCGGGGCAATGGTGTCGTCACCGTCGATCCATTCCTGTACATCCACTACGGTGAACTCCGTAGGCGTGTTGCGGATCACCACCCGGGCAAGGCCTGCATTGATGATGGTGCGGCGGCACATGGCGCAGGATGTGGCGTCGCTGAGCAGCTCGCCGGTCTGGGCATTGCGGCCCACCAGATACAGCGTACCGCCCACCATATCACGGCGGCTGGCAGAAATGATGGCATTGGCCTCAGCATGAACACTGCGGCACAGCTCGTACCGCTCGCCACGGGGCACCTGCATAGCCTCACGGGTGCAGTATCCCATGTCCACGCAGTTTTTGCGGCCGCGGGGCGCACCGTTGTAACCGGTGGAGATGATCTCGTCATTCTTCACGATGATCGCACCGTAGACCCGGCGCAGGCAGGTAGCCCGCTCCAACACCGTCTGGGCAATGTCGAGGTAATAGTTTTCCTTGCTGATACGATTCATAAGGCACCTCCGTGACGTTTTTTTCATTATAGTACAGCCAAAGGGGCGCTGACAACTGTTTTTTATTCCCCGGAAAAGAAAAAACGGCCCATCGGGCCGTTTTTTCTCATTTGCTGCAATAGATCTCAATGGCACGAGCGGCCAGCTCCGCCGTGCCGGCGCCGCCACGGGCGTCGATATTGTCCTTCATGCTGCCCACAACGGTATACATCTGTCCCAGATTGCGCAGGATCTCCTTGGTGCAGGTATAGTAGTGGTCGGTAATAAACTGCTGCAGCGCCGCAACGACCTGCTGCACCGGCTCGCTGTCGGGATCTTCCCCACGCAGCGCACCAAAGCGTGCGAAAAACGCCATCATCTGCTCGCCCAGATCCTTTTCCGTCTCGGCGGTACGGCCTGCGGCTTTCGCCTCATACTCCTGCCACGCCTCCGTCTTGCTCCAACGGGCCTTGGCCTCCTCCATATACTGCTCCATTTTGCTGTTGTCGAATGCTTTCATCACGTTTTCTCCTTTCAGCGCCCCGTCAATAGCGTCAATGAGCCGCTCCAGCCGCTCTTTTTTCAGCGTTAGAAGCGTTTTCTGCTGCTCCAGGGCTTCTTCTTTGCTGTAATGGGGTGAGGACAATATCTCTGCAATGCTTTTCAGGGAAAAATCCAGCTCCCGGTAGAAGAGAATCTCCTGCATCCGCAAAAGAGAGTCTTCATCGTAAAAGCGGTATCCCGTCTGCCCGTCGACACTGGCCGGCCGCAGCAGGTCGATCTCATCGTAATAATGCAGCGTGCGCACGCTGACACCCGAGAGGCGGGCAAACTCTTTGATTGGCATTTTCATATTCTCACCTCACAATGGGAAGTATAAACTATGACGATACGTAAGGGTCAAGTGTTTTTTGAAAAAGGTGCGGAAATTTCCGCACCTTTTCATTCTCTGATCTTCGCCCGGTTCTCGCCCCGGTTTTTATGCAGCCGTCGTTTGTAATGACGGAAAATTGGAATCATTCTTTACCAATTCCACCATCTACGTCCAGCACACTTATCCTCATATCTCGACCAAATAAATGCAATGATAATTGCAAGCAATCCTAGGAAAGCAAAGGTTTGTTCCCAGAAATCATGAAAGAAAATCCGCGTCGCCAAAAAGAACAAACTATATGCTGCATTCAAAACTGAAAATATCCATCGACCGGTCGAAATCGAAATTTTCCTTTTCATCTGCTTAATATGTACGGCAACGCAAAATATCGCAACCGCTAAATAGAGCCACGAAAGTATCAAAGGGAATGTGTGAAATAAAAACGCGAAGAGTTTCAACATAGTCCATCTACCTTATCCTAAAGTAATTTCACGGCAAAAATCATTCTTTCCCCACTTTCGCACCATCGAACAGCAGACACTCTCAAATATCATCTGGTCGTTCTCATGCAAAAACATAAAGTAGAAACGATTTGTGTACTTAGGAAACTCCAATAGTTTCACGCAATCTGCCAACAAGTAATTCTTCTGGAAGTGCATGACGCTCTCAATACACTTTTCTTTTGTTGTCATTTGGGGGCGATGCTGATACAGAATTACGTTTTGACCTCTTGCGTAGTAGTCCTTCAGTTCTGTCCATTTGACGTGCTTCTCTGTGGCGCTATCCGTTTGGTGCATCTTTGCCGTTTCAAGTCCGTTATCAGGATCGAGAAAAACCACTCTCGCATTTTGGGTTTGCGCCAGAGCCTGCCCATGCCACGCTTTTCTTTCTGCGCCTAACGGCACCGAAAAGTAGTTCGCAGGAAATAAGTTCGCCTTCTCAATGCGCTCAATCCGCCGATCTCTCTCCCGCATCACAATCTGGTGTAATGCATCAAACATGGCAGGATCATATTCTCTATACAGCTGGGGCGTGGACAAATAGCTTATGTATTTTCCATCTTCTTGTTTTCCCGCTTTCGTAGGAACTACTCTGTACCAGTTGACAGCTAAGGAGAGATTCTTCGCACAGATTTCTCGCAATAATCCGTACTTACCGTAGTCTCCAACATCTCCAATATAATTATCCTGCACAGCGACACCTCCACAGCGGCATATGCACATTATTGTGCATATGCCGCGCCTTTTTCATTCTTTGATCTTCGCCCGGTTCTCGCTCCGGTTTTTCAGGTTGGACTGCCGCACCAGCTCGGCGATCTGACCCCGGGCCTCCTCTACCTCGGCGTGGAACGCCTCCGCCGACAGGCGCAATGCCCCGTGACCCAGCACGATCAGCTGCTCTAAGTTGTCGGAGGTGGCCACCCGGACCCGATGCTCTTTCTGCAAACGGTAGCTGGCCTTCTCGATGTACATATCCGCCGTCTCCGCCTCCTTGGTGTAGACGATGCGGATGCCGTTGCGCTTTTCCACGCTGCCGGGGTTGCGCTTGACTTTATAGGCGTCAAACACCAAAATCACCTCGCAGCGGCGAAAGCCGTGATAATCGGCCAGAATATCCTCCAGTGCACTGCGGGCCGCCGCCAGATCCAGCGCCGCCAGCGCTTTCAGCTCCTCCCAGGCAAAGATAATGTTGTAGCCGTCCACCAGCAGATAGTCGCTGCCGTCCTTCTGATCCCGGATGTGATAGCTCTCCCGCAGCTCCGTGCGCTGGGGCTTGGGTGGCGGACGGAAATCCCGCCGCTCCACCTTGCCGTAAGTCCGCTCGAAGATGGCCTGCAGCTCCTTGTCACCCGCCGCACTGCCGTAACTGCGGCGCTGCCGGGGCTCTTCCTCCTCTGCCTGCTCCCCGCCCAGTCGCACGCCGGGGGAAACATGCATGCGCTGCGGTGCTTCGTCCCACTTCACATTGACACCGGCACCATGGCTGCAAAAGACGGAATCCGCCGGGTTGTCTACGTCACGCTCCGCCTCGTAGCCGATGGCGTCCATGACTTCCCCGGCATTGTGGCACACATCGTAACCCCGCAGGGTGCAGCTCAGCTGCCCCTGTCCCCGGGTGTAGACCGCCACTTCCTGCCAGTAATTCTGCAGCTCAGACACCGGCCCACGGCCTGTCAGAACCGTCATATCGCCCTCTGTTGTCGGATCGTCCACGGTGCCCCCCATGTTCTGCACGTCGGTCATAGCCCGTCCTACGCAGTTGTGGGGCAGCTCCAACCGAAAGTCGTACCACGGCTCCAAAAGAATGCTCTCGGCGCTCATCAATCCCTGCCGCACCGCACGGTACGTAGCCTGGCGGAAGTCGCCGCCTTCGGTATGCTTCAGGTGGGCACGGCCCGCCGTCAGGGTGATCTTCACATCTGTCAGGGGCGAGCCGGTCAGCACACCGGGGTGGCTGCGTTCGGTCAGGTGGGTCAAAATCAGCCGCTGCCAGTTGAGATCCAGCTGGTCGGTGGGGCAAAGGGAATCCACCTGTACGCCGCTGCCCCGCTCACCGGGCGTCAGCAGCAGATGGACCTCGGCATAATGCCGCAAGGGTTCAAAGTGGCCGCAGCCGGTCACCGGGGCGGCAATGGTCTCCTTGTAGACAATGTTGCCCTGCCCAAAAGTGACCGTCAGACCGAACCGCTCTTCCAGCAGTTTTTGCAGCACTTCCAGCTGCACCGGGCCCATCAACCGCACGTGGATCTCCTGCCAGCGCTCGTTCCACACAAGGCGCAGCAGAGGATCTTCCTCCTCCAGCTGCCGCAGCTTGGGCAGCACCGTGTGGGGGTCTGCCCCCTCCGGCAGGATCAGGCGATAGTTCAGCACCGGCTCCAGCACCGGAGCGGTGTCTGCCGCTTCGGCACCCAAACCCTGACCGGGGTAGGTATGACTCAGACCGGTGACCGCCACCACGCTGCCGCTTTGTGCCTCGTCCACCATTTGATACTTGGCACCGGAATAGCGGCGCAGCTGGTCAGCTTTTTCCTCCCACGCCTCGTCACCCTCGCCGCCCCGCAGCACCATTTTTGCCCGCAGGCTGCCGCCGGTGATCTTCATCCATGTCAGCCGCTCACCCCGGACATCCCGGGAGATCTTAAACACACGGGCGGCAAACGCATCGGGATAGTCCGGCCGGGGCGCATAGCGCACCAGGCCGTGCAGGAATTCTTCCACGCCCTCCAGCTTCAGCGCAGCACCGAACCAGCAGGGAAACACCTTCCGCTGCGCCACCAGCCGCCGCACCGTGGCCTCATCCACGCTACCGCTGTCCAGAAAGGACTCCAGCGCCTCTTCGTCGCACATAGCCACCGCTTCCTCCCGGTCCGCTTCGTCCCCGGCAAAGTCGATACAGCCGCTGCCAAGGCGGCTTTGCAGCTGTGCCAGCAGGTCGTCACGGTCGGCGCCGCTCAGGTCCATTTTGTTGACGAAAAGGAAGGTGGGCACGCCGTAGCGCTCCAGCAGCTTCCAAAGCGTGCGGGTATGCGCCTGCACGCCGTCGCTGCCGCTGATGACCAAAATGGCGCAGTCCAGTACCTGCAGTGTCCGCTCCATCTCGGCGGAAAAGTCCACGTGTCCCGGGGTATCCAGCAGTGTGATGACTGCCTCCTCCGTTTCCAGCATGGCCTGCTTGGAAAAGATGGTAATGCCCCGCTGCCGCTCCTGGGCATCCGTGTCCAGAAAGGCGTCGCCATGGTCCACCCGGCCCAGCTTCCGCACCACGCCGGTGCAGTAAAGCATGGCCTCACTCAGGGTCGTTTTGCCCGCATCCACATGGGCCAGAATACCCACACAAAGGGGCTGCTTTTTCAGTTGTTCTTCGGTTTTGCTCACAAAAAGCCCCTCCTGCGGTGTTTGTTTCACTCATTATACCACAGGAGGGAGCTTTCGTCGATATGGAGTTTTTACCGCAGCTTCTTGACCAGCGCACCCTGCTGCTCTGCAAAGCCCATTTTATGCAGATAGACCATATGGGACACCGCACCGGCCCGAGCAAAACGCAGGCTGCTATAGCCTCTTTCCGCCAGCGCAGGATACAGGAATGCCGCCACAGAGCAATCCCGATAGGCAGGAATGGTATAGTCCAGCACCACATCCAGTGCGTCTCCGGCCTCGGTGCCCAGCACCAGACCCACCGGCACATCGTTGCAGCAGGTGATGTATGCCAGGGCCGCACTGCCTGCACCCTCAAATTTAGGGAAAAAGTTGCGGATATCCTTTCCGTAATGCTGCAGGAAATAGGCCACATAGCCGTCATCGGCCCGGGCCTCCACCAGTTCATAGTGGTTTTTCACCCGCAGAAGACGCACCAGATTGTAGAGGTTGATGGCCAGCAGACAGACATTCATCAGCATCAGCGGAAAAGAGCCGATGAGCAGGGCATAGGTGCCTGAAATCATGCTGCCGACGGCGTTCAGCACCCGCAGTTTCACCACGGAGGTCATCAGCATGGACACCACCACCATCACCGATCCCAAATAACCAAAGAGTTCCAGATACAGGTTTCCGTTCATGTAGATTCTCCTTTTCTTCCGATGATTCACTTTTTGATTGTACCCGATATTCCGCAGCAGGGCAAGGCTTTCTCTTGTCAAACGCCGGCTGATGTGGCATAGTAAGGGCAAAGAAACCTGTAAAGGAGGATCACCATGCTTCCAAATCCCAAAAACTACGCCATCTATCCCTCCGTCGTTCCGGCCGGCGAGCCCGCAGAGATGACCATTGCTCCCAACGAGCGTGCCTTTATGCTGTTTGACGATATCCTCTATACCCTGCGAATCGTGGCCGTCAACGGCGACGAGTGCAGTTTCTATTATGCTCCCACGCCGCAAGCCCTGCTGCCGCTGCAGGCGTCAGGCGGCGTTCTCCGCTTCACCTATACGTTTGAAGGAGAGCAGGAGTATTTTCTGCAGCTTCTGCGTGACGAAAAAGTGCTGGCCGAGTTCCACATCTACGCCCTCTGCGAAGACCTCTACCGCCTGACGCCGCTGCGGGGCGATCTCCACGGCCACAGTTTCCGCTCCGACGGCAAGCGGGACCCCGCTGCGTTGGCCGGTCACTACCGCGAGCAGGGCTACGATTTCTTCGCCCTGACGGACCATAACCGCCACTATCCCGGCAGCGAGATCGACGAGACCTATGCCGGTGTGCAGCTGGGCATCACCCGCATCCCCGGCGAAGAATTGCACACCCCCGTCTCCACGGTGCATATCGTTCATGTAGGCAGCCCCGAAAGCGTCACCGCCCGGTATATCAAGGATCGTGCCGCCTACGAGGCCGAGGTAGCCGCCTGTCTGTCCCGGGTTCCCGATCGCATCCCCGAAAAATACAGGGAAAAGTACGCCATGGCTATGTGGGCCACAGATCACATCCACGCCGCCGGCGGCCTTGCGATCTTCGCCCATCCCTACTGGATTCCCGGCGGTTCCCGATGCTACAACGTCTGCGACGAGCTGGCCATGATCCTTCTGAAAAGCGGTATGTTTGACGCCTACGAGCTGATCGGCTGCGCCGATCCTGCCGGCACCAGCCGCTCTATCGCCCTCTGGAACGACCTGCGTGCCGCCGGCTATGACATCCCCATCGTAGGCTCCAGCGATGTTCATGCGCTGACCGGCCCGCTGGACTTTCCCCATCATTTCACCGTCTGCTTTGCCGAATCCAACTCCCCCACCGCCATTCTCGACGCCGTCCGCAGCAAGCTGGCCGTGGCAGTGGAGGGCGTCGGCGCAGAATACGACCGCCGATACTACACTTTCGGCCCCCTTCGCCTGGTCTCCTACGCCCAGTTCCTGCTGACCCATTACTTCCCTGAGCGGCAGCGCACCTGTGCCGGCGAAGGCGTGGCTATGCGCTCCTACGCCATGGGTGCCGCCCCCGCCGAACTCATCGAGCTGACCGTCCGCATGAACGCCGAATCCGCTGACCGCTTCTTCGGCCGCAAGGCGGCATTGGTCCCCACCGCCGACATGCTGGCTTTTGAAGAAAAGTGGCGCCGCATCCATGTGGAGGAAGGCCCCATCACCAAAGGCAGTGCCATCGACTCGGAGAAGGTCACACGGCAGCTGTAAATCCCCTGCACGGAAAAACGCTCTGGCAAAAGCCAGAGCGTTTTTTATTGCCAATTTTTCAGCCACGCCAGAAAAGGTAATACGGTCCGGAGGTTTTGTGCGCTTCCTCCGCCTCCTCTGCCAGGATCTCGGCGCTGCACAATGCGATAACGCCGTTTTTCAACTCTACCTTTCCCTTGACCCCTTCCTCATCAAACTTTCCGTCATAGAGATAGGGATCCAGCAGGGCAAAGCGTCCATCGGCCTCTTCGTTGAGCGCCACAATGTAG
This sequence comes from Oscillospiraceae bacterium, assembly GCA_017415775.1. GTDB lineage: Bacteria > Bacillota > Clostridia > Oscillospirales > Oscillospiraceae > Vescimonas. The sequence goes on along the minus strand of JAFQFC010000023.1, from coordinate 5,335 downwards.
TGCCCTTCATGGGTAAAGAGACCCACCTGGCCGTCCCGGTCACCCCGTACCAGAACCACCGCCGCACCGCCGGTCCGCAGACACCGACGCATTTCTTCCATATCGGCCGATGCCTGGAAGCGCAGCCCCATTTTCTCCGCAAACGCAGGCGCAAAACGCCGGTAGTCCGTACCGGCCTTGTGATTTGCCTTCACTTCATAGGAAAGATCGATTGCGGCACGGAGATCAAAATCGCAGCCCGGCAGCAGCCGATCGGCCACCATGACAGCAGCGCATAAGCCGCAGGCCGAATTCGCCACCGTCGTCACTCTGCCCCGAGCCTGCTGCTCTTCGTCCAGATCTGTTTTCGTCACATAGAGCCAGTGGGGATAGTCCAGCTGATTGATAAACTTCATGGCAAACACCTCTCCTCTGTATTTGCCGTAAGCTTACCATACCTTGCCTTTTAGGGCAAGCCTTTTGTGCTTCGCACGGATGAGGTCGGCGGACTCGTTCTTAGAAAAAGAAAAAGCTTCGACCGAAGTCGAAGCTTTTGGAGCTGCTGGGCGGATTCGAACCGCCGACCTCATCCTTACCAAGGATGCGCTCTACCTACTGAGCTACAGCAGCATATTGGCGACCGAGAAGGGGCTCGAACCCTCGACCTCCAGCGTGACAGGCTGGCGTTCTAACCAACTGAACTACTCGGCCAATTTTTATTGATCAGATCTCATCGAAGCGAGCTTTATTATTATAGCAAACTCCCATCTGCTTGTCAACACTTTTTTCGCATTTTCTGCGGTTTTCTTGCCGACTTTGATATATTACTATAGCCACCCCCCGTTTGTCAATAGGTTTTTCAAAAAAATACTGCCGCCCGCACCTAAATGCAGACGGCAGTATACTTTACTTCTTTGCGGGCAGTTCCCACTCGGCAAGGCCTGCCTTGTGCAGCATCAGCGTGCCCAACAGCAGAGCGCCCTGCCCTGCCACATTCACGCCCTCGGCGATCCAGTTCATGGATGCCTGCGCAAAGTCCTGACTGGACAGATACCCCATGCCCATGCAGCACACGAAAGTCACCACGAAGCACACCACAGCCCCGGGCTTCTTCATCTTCACAGCGATGCAGCTCAGCCCTGTGTTCATACACGCAAGACCGGCCACCATCAGGCCCACAAACAGGAAGGTGCCGGAAAACACCACCGGCGCAGCCGCTGCAGTATAGACCCGCTCCCCTTTCTGGGGGAAGCAAACCATGGCCACGATGCCCAGACCCGCCAGCAGAAAGCCCAGGGACTGGACGGGAAAGAACATCTCATCCAGTGCCCGGAAATCGCACACACCGGCAGCATACAGCAGCTTCCAGGTGGCCTTCAGGAATCCGGCGCAGAAAATATTCACGGTTCCGGCAGCAAACAGGGCAAAGGACCCCTTGCTCATCTTGTGGTAGAGATCCCGCTGCAAGATCACAGCGGCAGCGGCAAACAGCAGCACCGGCACATAGTCCACCAGCGCCATGGCAACGGTAAACTCGTTCATGGGATCACCCTTCCCTTACTTTTTGCCCTTTTCCTTGGAGCGCTTGTCGTTGATGATCTGCATATGCTCGGCAGTGATCAGCTCCACGCCGTTCTCTCTGGCCCAGTCCACGCAGCCTTTCAGCACCAGAGGCAGGAACACACGGGGCACATTCAAAATGGTCATCAGCGCCTCATCGGTAAACTTGATCTTGTCGTCAGCACGGTCGGCAGCATAGCGGACAGACTCCAGGCTTGCCTGGCGCATGGGCAGCAGCTCAGCACGCATACGTGTCTTGCGGTGGAACCAGAAGTTCTTGCTGTCACGGTAGCCATAGTCCACGGGCAGAGGGGGGAAGTCCTTGGCCTTAACGCCGTTGATGATCGCATCGGCATACTGCTTCTTCATCAGGATCCGGTCGATCTTCAGGATAAAGTGGGCACCAAATTTGGAAGTAATACCGTTGAAATCGTGATAGGGCCCTTCGTAGCCGTTCAGCTCACCGGGCTGGTCGTTCTGGGCATTGTCCAGTTCACGGACCCAGGTGCACTCAATGGCCTGGATAGCATCCGTCAGCACCATGGGGCGCTTCTCGCCGGTCTCTTCTTCCACCTGGCTCTTCTCCAGACGGAACTTGCAGTTGGGCATCTTATCTTCGGGCTTGTCGCCGGGCCAGCTGAGCTTCACGCATTCGGCAAAGGTCTTGGGCTTGTCATCCACAAAGTTGATGCAGCACTTGCCGGTGCGCAGAATGTTCTGAGCCGTGTTGGAAGAGTTGCGGCAAGAAAGCAGCATGGCATAGAAATCCTTACCGGCCACATAGTAGGGCTGCACCAGAGAATAGGGGCCCAGCGTGGTGGAGCCGTCCTCACACAGGGTGCTGATCACCACCGTAGGCATGGGGAAAAACAGGGATGTCTGATAGAAATTGTCAACGATTCTCAGATTTTCAAAACTGGACATAATACGTTCTCCTTACTTAAAAATTTTTCGGATCACCTGGTAAATTTCTTCGAACCCTTCACCTTCCACTGTCCAGGTCACCAGCGCTTCGGCCACAAATTCTGCCTCAAAGTCGCTGGCACAGAAGGGCCGCAGGGGTTGGGCCAACTGTCTGCGCAGCAGATCGTGATATCGTCCTTCCGACGCAGAAAAGACAGCAATCGCCGCCTCATCGTGAAAAAGGACTCGGTATTGATCGATAAAAGTACACAACTGGTCGTAAACACACCGCAGCAGCGAATCTACGCTCTGCGCCGACTCTGCCGCAGCCTTCATGGACTGCAGCACCTGCTGCCACTGCACCAGCAGAACGGAGGCCACAAACTCTTCCTTGGACGAAAAGTAGTTATACACAGTTCCTACCGCCACATGGCACGCCTTTGCCACCGAGCGGATGGTCAATGCGGTATAGCCACCGGACACCAGCTGTCGCTCCGCCTCTTCCACCAGTCGATCCCGCAGCCCGGGAATAATTTTCGGCATAAACTCTCCTCCTTTGTGAACACGTTCACTTAATTGCAGTATATAAATAACTGTGCATTTTGTCAAGCAGAAAAGCGCAGGGGAATCCCCTGCGCTTTCACCTCACATATTTTGTCTGCCAGCCAACTCCTCACGGAGTGATCTCCCGCCCACTTTCGGTAACAAACGTGTCGCCAAGCTGATAGATCTTCTCATGGGTATCGGCAAGGACCAACCCGGTATCTTTATACAGTACATCGAACCGACTTACGGGACGCAGCTCTGCTATGGCCTCCTGATTGTTCAGCTCCGCCGCCCGCTTAAGATAGACGGTTCCCTGATACATTCCAAGATACTTCAGGTGCTTGCCATAAGAAAAGCACAGCGAGCCAAGCAGCTGATTTCCGTAGTCTTCCATCGTTTGGTTGGGAAATCCACCTCTGACGGCGATCTCCAAAAGCCAGATGTATTCTTCATGCTTTTCGTATTCGGACGTAAACTGGATATCATGGATCACGTATTGCAGGATTGCCTCCGGAAGGCCAATATAGGCAAGCCGCTTCATGTCATTAAGATAAAACGCAACCACAAGACCCCTCTCAAGACCGTCCACAACCCTGTCATATTCCGTCTGCAGCAATTTCCGAAGCTCCGTCGCACAAGTGCGGCATTGCTGCAGGAATCTCGGTAGGAAATAACCATCCATAAACCCGGCATCCGGTCCTTGTGCACATTCAGCCGCTAAAATCAGATTTTCAGACAGCTTTCTTACCTCCGGCGGCTGGCCCCAATATGCTTCATCAAATTGAAATCGCCTTTCCATGGGGTACTCCTTTCTGCAGTGCGCATGGATTATTCTTATTGTAATCGAGAATCTTCAATCATTCAACACAAATACCAGGCCATCGCACCCAAAAATAAAAATCCACATCCTTCGTAAGAGGGCTGTGGATTTGGCAGGAACCGCGAAAAAGATGTTCGGCAGCTTTGGCGTGTGAATTTGAACTCGTGCATATCATCATTGCGAAAACTAACTGCCGCCTGCGGCTGATGATATACACCTTCGGTGATGATATGCCATCGCTTTCGCAATGAATAAAAAAACGACAAGCTTCTGTCGAAGCTTGTCGCTTTTTGCCTATGGGGTACAAAAAAGATATTTGCGGCATTTTTTCGTATGAAGTCGAACTCTCGCACGAAAATGATGCATCGACTTCGTCGATATGATGCATTGCGCTGTGCGCAATATGATGTCAATTCGCTTCGCTCATTTATGATGCGAAGCGTTCCTTAATGTTGCTAAGCAACACATCATTAACAAAGTGGCATCATTAGCGTAGCGGCTTCATGTTCCCGAAGGGAACACTTCATTGAAAAACGACAAGTTTCTGTCGAAACTTGTCGTTTTTCATGGCAGGGGCAGAAAGATTCGAACTCTCGACACGCGGTTTTGGAGACCGCTGCTCTACCAGCTGAGCTATACCCCTATGTGGTGGGCCTTCGGGGACTCGAACCCGGGACCGGACGGTTATGAGCCGTCTGCTCTAACCAACTGAGCTAAAGGCCCTTGTGATCGATTCTCTTTGGCTACCTTATAAAGAAATGTGCCGCCACCTTGCGGCGGCGGCACACCCTTTGTGGCGCCTTCTGTAGGGCTCGAACCTACAACCCTGCGGTTAACAGCCGCATGCTCTACCATTGAGCTAAGAAGGCGTGTTGGCGTTACCTATTTTCCCGGGCCGTCTCCAGCCAAGTATCGTGGGCAGAAGCGAGCTTAACTTCCGTGTTCGGGATGGGAACGGGTGGACCCTCGCCCTAATCAACACCAACTGTCGTTTGCGAATCACTTACGCAATCACAAACCTATGATATTCGCTTTTTCTTTCTCTGTCAAGAGAAAAGTGGTGACCCATACCGGATTCGAACCGATGTTAACGGCGTGAGAGGCCGCTGTCTTAACCACTTGACCAATGGGCCATTTGGTACACCTTCAGGGACTCGAACCCTGGACACCCTGATTAAGAGTCAGGTGCTCTACCAGCTGAGCTAAAGGTGCATGTGTCTTACACCCTGAAAACCGAACAATGTATGATTTGAGATGGGAGAAGGCTGATTGCCTGCAAAATTTTGTAGGTCAAGCCCTCGGGCTATTAGTACCGGTCAGCTGCATACATTACTGCACTTCCACCTCCGGCCTATCAACCAGATCGTCTTTCTGGGCCCTTACTCCATAAAGGATGAGAGATCTTATCTTAGGGAGAGTTTCACGCTTAGATGCTTTCAGCGTTTATCTCGTCCGTACATAGCTACCCAGCTATGCCCTTGGCAGGACAACTGGTGCACCAGAGGTACGTCCATCCCGGTCCTCTCG
>JAFQFC010000022.1 GCA_017415775.1 Oscillospiraceae bacterium | reverse complement strand
GCGAAGCCTTTCTCGAAGGAATAAGCCTATGCATGAAATGGGTTTGATGGATGCAGTACTGAGAACGGTAGAGCGCATCCGACAGGAGCAGCAGCTTGGCCCTGTACGTAAGATCACCATTGAGGTCGGCGAACTATCGGGGGTCGTGCCGAGGTTTCTGGAGGAATGTTATGAGGCTGTTGCGGCAGGTACACCCTTTGAGGAAACAGAACTCGCCCTTGAAATGGTTCCGGGCTTGGCACGGTGCGAAGACTGCTGCAATGAATTCCGCCCGGCGGCTGATGTGCTGCGCTGCCCCGCCTGCAGCGGAGAAAAACTGACTCCCATCGCCGGCAAGGACATGACCATAAAGGAAATAGAGGTTTATGACCCGGAAAATTAAAAAACACCTGCAGCTCTCGATCGAGGGCTGCGGGAACATTATCGAGGAGTATTCCATGGATCAAATAAAAATCATAGAAGTAAAAGAGAGTATTTTTGCGGATAACGATGCCGAGGCCAACCGCATACGCCAAGAACTGAAGAAGGATAAAACATTCCTTATGAATCTCATGTCCTCACCCGGCAGCGGTAAAACCACCACCCTCATTCGTACCATCGGCGCGCTGAAGGATGACATCCGCATAGGTGTTATGGAGGCAGATATAGATTCTGCTGTAGATGCGGAAAAGATAGCTGAAACCGGTATACGAAGCATACAGCTGCACACCGGCGGCATGTGTCATCTGGACGCAGGCATGACCGAGCAGGGACTTAAGGAAATCGGCTATGAGAATTTCGATCTTGTGGTTTTGGAAAACGTTGGCAATCTTGTTTGCCCTGCGGAATTTGACACGGGTGCCGTAAAAAATGTGATGATTCTTTCCGTCCCCGAGGGACACGACAAGCCCCTGAAGTACCCCCTTATATTCACTGTTTGCGATGCACTGATTATCAACAAGATAGATGTACTTCCCTATTTTGACTTTGATCTGGATAAAGTAAAGGAATATGCGCACCTGCGCAATCCCAAACTTGAAATTTTCCCCCTTTCCGCAAAAACAGGTGAGGGAATGGAAGCATGGACCACCTGGCTGAAAACACAGGTCATGGCGTGGAACAGCAACGACTGAGAGAAGGTGTATTCATCACTAATCAATGAACAAGAAAGAGATTAGAGCCTTTTTTGACAGGGCGGCACCGGATTGGGATTCTCACCTTGTGGTGGATAACGAAAAAATCAACTTTATACTGAACAAAGCCGGTATAGCGGAAAACTGTACGGTATTGGACGTGGCCTGCGGTACAGGTGTATTATTTCCCCATTATCTTCACAGGAACGTATCCCACGTTACAGGTGTGGATATTTCCCCCAACATGACGCGCATCGCTGCTGCCAAGAATCGGGATGTCCGCGTGGAGGTCATCTGCGCAGATATCGAGGCGCTACCCGTGCACCGCAGATGCGATTGTTGCGTGGTATACAATGCCTTCCCGCACTTTCCCGATCCACAGGCTCTGGTTGCCTGCCTTGCAAACTGGGTAAAACCGGGAGGCAGACTCACTGTGGCTCACAGCATGAGCCTTGCGGCGCTGAAACGGCATCACGAAGGCAGTGCCGAACACGTTTCTAGACAGATGCTGGAAGCACAGGAGTTGGCAAATATGTTTGCACCGTGGTTTACCGTGGACTGTGCCGTGTCGGATGAGGAGAAATATGTTGTCAGCGGAATACGGCAACAGTAGTAACGCTCAAAACCGGTAATCAATGAGATGCGTGATCAGCATCAAAAGAACAGCGCGTTCAAGATTTCAGCCCCCAAAAGCCGCTATTAAGCGGCTTTTGGGGGCAACCTCTTGAATGGAGGGACTCACCTAATGAATGGTTTTCGCTTTATATTTTTACCTTAATCTGCCGTTTTTTCGAGGGGTGAAAATCAGAATAAGGTGATGGGGTGAGGTTAACAGCTTACCTAAGTAGTACTGTTTCATACCAAAGAAGCAGATTGCAGATATGCAACATCATCATGTGCTATTTGTCATCAACAGAGATTCGACAAGATTTTCAAGCTCAGCTTGTGCTATCTCTCCGATGTAGCGAATTGTAAACTGGTAACCGCCATAGAAAAATGTCGCAGTTTGCAGATCGTTGGCGGAAGAGAACCACACATCGGTTCCGAGAATAGCCTTAGAAAATGAACTGGAGCTTTCGGCATCCGTAGTACCGGCAGAAACAGACGAAACAGATTGTCGTAAAACAATGCGTTTTCCTAAATTACCTATGTAATTAGTTTCCACATAATATGGACTTCCTTGCTCTCGTGATGCCAGTTCAAATCCATCTGGCACAGGATCAAGGTCATACACCGTCTCAATTTCTGTTTTTAACTGCCCATCAAACGAATCGCCGGTAAACTCCACAAACGTCTCGTACACCGTCACCACCAACTCCGACACCGCTTCCCGCAGCTTGGGCGTGCAGGCGACGAGCAGCATGGAGATTGCCAGAATGGCAGCGACCACCAGTGCACGGCGGGTCTGTCGGGACAGCAGGCGCCACGAGCCTCGCTTCTGCTCGGCGATCAGGGCGGCCATTTTGGCATAAAACTCCGGCGAAAAAACATGGTCAATTTCTTCTTTGGCGGGGACGTCGGCATAGTCTGCCGCCATCACCTCACGAAAAGCACGGCATACTTCCGCTTTACTCAGTGCCATAGTTGAGTCCACCTTCTTTCTCAATTGCATCCAACAGGGCTTTCTTGCCACGTACCAAACGCTGTTTAGCTGTGGCCAACTTGAGATCCAGACCCTTTGCCACTTCGGGAACGGTCAATCCCAAGACGAAGTGGTAATATAAAACTTCACGATACATGGGGGGCAGCGAGCCGATGACCCGCTTCACCTGCGCATAATCCAGCTTCGTGCAGAGTGATTCCCATAAAGATTGGTTCGAACCAACAAGTTCTTCTTCCAGTGGGAGCGCATCTGCATAGTGTCTGGTCTGGCGGGTGCGGTTATACGCTGCGTTTTCTGCGGCACGCATCAGGTAATAAAACAAATCCGCCGGATCGGAAATGGTGCTGACGGTCTTCATATTCCGTGCAATGCCGATAAAGGCGTCGTGAACAGCGTCCTCAGCCTCGTATGCATCATGCAAAATGCTGTTGGCTTGGTGAAACATCTGCTGATAGTATGCTTCGTAGATCTCCTCGAATCTGGCAAGATTGCCGGCGTCGTCGATGAGATCGGCGTAAATGATCGGTATCATGGCGGGTCTCTCTTTCTGTCTGCTATTATATAAAACACGGAAGGGAACGAAGGTGGTTACAGGAATTATAATATAGCGGGAACTGTTTTTCTATAAAGAGATGCGTTTTTGCCCCAGCGGTTCTTAAAAAACCCCGGAGGCCTTCTTTGGAAGACTTCCGGGGTTGCTTTTGTTATTCCATCCAGGGGTTGATGATGACCTTGCCGTCCCGGCGGAGGGCGGGGTCGGCCAACACTTGGGGCAGGTCCTCCAGCGGCCGGCAGGCCGCCACGCAGGCAGACACATCCACCCGGCCCGTGTCGATGAGACTGAGGGCCCGGGACTGGGTGTAGGGGTTGATGTAAGAGGTCTTGATGGTCAGCTCCTTCTTGAACATGCGGAAGGGCAGGACCGTCAGTTCTTCGTCCGGGGCGGTGAGTCCGAAGAGCATCACCGTGGCCTTGGGACCGGCGATGTTCATGGCTTGTGCCATGGTGGCAGGTTTGCCCACGCACTCAATGACCACCTGCACCGGGCCCAGAGGGGACAGCGCAGCGGTGACGTCTTCGGCGGTGGGGTCTACCGCCAGATCGGCGCCCAGCGCCAGGGCCTGCTGCCGCTTGCTCTCCACCGGTTCGATGAGGGCCACCCGGGCAGCACCGCTGAGCCGTGCCAGCTGCACCATCAGCTGGCCGATCATGCCGCCGCCGATGACGGCCACCGTGTCGCCGGGGACGATGCCGGCGAGATCAATGCCGTGGAGGCAGCAGGCCAGCGGCTCGGTCATGGCGGCCATCTCGTAGGTGGTGCTTTCGGCGATCTCGTAGACCTGAGAGGCGCTGACGGCGCAATATTGGGCGAAGCCGCCGTGAACGGTGGTGCCGATGCCCACCATGTTTTCGCAGAAATGGCCCTTGCCGCCAAGGCACCAGCGGCAGCTGCCGCACAGCTTGTTGGGGTCTACGCACACCCGGTCGCCCACCTTGGCGGTGGTGACGCCGGGGCCCACTTCCACGATGATGCCGGCAAACTCGTGGCCCAGCACGGTGCCGGCCGGAGTCCTGGCAGCGCCCTCGTCACCGTGGTAGATGTGGACGTCGGTGCCGCACACACCGCAGGCCATTACTTGCACCAGTACTTCGCCCTCGCCCGGTACGGGACGGGGCAGCTCTGCGATCCGCAGATCGCCTTTTCCGTGAAAAACGGCAGCTTTCATAGGCAGATGCCTCCCTTCCTTTTGGCCATCATATCATATTTTTCGCAGTTTCAACAGGGGGCAGCCACTTTTTTCTTGCCAAACGGCGGCGCAGCGGTTATAATAGCCCCAACAAACCACCTTCGTTTCTGACACCAAAATTACGCATTGCGGTGAAAGATACAGTTTTCCTTTTTTATATGGGCCGTATTGGGTCTTCTTTCGGGGAGTAGCTGCATCTTTCGGATGTGGTTATTTTTTTCGAAAGGAGGCTTTTTTCATGGAAAGCCGTGTGGCACTCATTGGCATTATCGTGGAAAAAAGCGAGTCGGCGGAGAAGATCAACGCCATTCTCCATGACTATGCGCCCTGGATCCTGGGCCGCATGGGTCTGCCCTACCGGGAGAAGGGGATCAGCATCATCTCCATTGCCGTGGACGCACCGCAGGATGTGATCAGCACCCTCTCGGGCAAGATCGGCCGGCTGGAGGGCGTCAGCGCCAAGACTGCTTATTCCAATGTCATCACCAAAACGGACGCATAAAAGGAGGAGAAAAGGATGAAGATTCGTCAAATTTTTGCATTGCTGCTGACGGCTGCACTGGTGCTGAGCCTGTGCGCCTGTGGTCAGGATGTGCCTGCCGCCGATGAGGTGGACAGCGAGCTGCCTGTTCGTATCATGACACTCAACGGCACCACCGGGTTTGGCATGGCCCAACTCATCAGCAAGGCCGCCAAGGGTGAGGCTGCCCTGAACTATCAGATCAGCGTGGAGACCGATGCCAGCAACGTCACCGCCGCCCTCATCAGCGGCAGCGTAGATATTGCTGCCCTGCCCACCAATGCTGCCAGCGTGGTGTACAACAAGACCGGCGGCGCTGTGCAGGTGCTGGTCCTGAATACGCTGGGCGTGCTGTACGTGGTGTCCGACGGCAGCGAGAGCATCAGCGCTCTGGCCGATCTGGAAGGCAAGACGGTGTACGCTCCTGCCCAGAATCCCACCTTCATTTTCAAGGCTTTGTGCGATGAGGCCGGTGTCAACGTGACGGTGGACAACACCTACGCCCAGCCTGCCGATCTGCGGACCGCTGTGGCGGCCGGTGAGGTGGCGCTGGCGGTGCTGCCTGAGCCCATGGTGACCATCGCCTGCAGCGCCAACGACAAGCTGACGGTGGCGCTGGACCTGACGGAGGAATGGGACGGCGTCTTCGGCGAGGGTACGCTGGTGCAGGGCTGCGTGGTGGTGCGCAGGGAGTTTGCCGAAGCTCACGGCGCCGAGGTCGCCAAGTTCCTGGAAGAGTATGAGGCCTCCGTGGCGCTGCTGAACGACGATGCAGCCGCTGCTGCGGCTTTGATCGTGGAGGGCGGTATCTTCAACGCCGCTCCCGTGGCCCAGAAGGCCATCCCCAAGTGCAACCTCTGCTTCATCGCCGGCGGCGAGATGGAGGGCGCTTTGGGTAAGTTCCTGCAGACCATGCACGGTGCGGCTCCCGCCTCTGTGGGCGGCGCTGTGCCTGCCGGCGATTTCTATTACGTCGGCTGACATTTGACCAAGGAAGGAGACCACCATGAAAGGCGGGAATCGACTTTTTAAGTGCATAGCAGTCCCCCTTTTCTGGGTGGCGGTGTGGCAGATCCTGGCCCTGTTGGTGGCCAGCCCTCTGCTGCTGCCCGGGCCGGGGGCGGTGCTGCTGCGGCTGGGCGAACTGGCCGTGACCGGTGCCTTCTGGCGCTCCGCCATGCTGAGCCTGGTGCGCATTCTGTGCGGCGCCGTGGCGGCGGTGGTGCTGGGCACGGTGCTGGCGGTGGTGTGCTGCCGCTTCCCCTTGGCAGATGCGCTGCTTTCACCTCTGCTGGGTATGGTGCGCTCCACGCCGGTGGCCTCCTTCATTTTGCTGCTGCTGATCTGGATCGGGCGGGACATTCTGCCGGCGGTGATCGTGATCCTTATGGTGCTGCCGGTGGTGTGGGCCAATGTGTGCGCCGGCATCCGCAGCACTGCCCCCATTCTGCTGCGGACGGCCCGGGTGTTCCGGTTTTCGCCGTGGCGGACGCTGCGGCGGGTGTATGTGCCCTCCGTGATGCCCTATTTCCTCTCTGCCTGCCGCACCTCGCTGGGCCTTGCGTGGAAGTCGGGCATCGCTGCCGAGGTGCTGACGGTGCCTGCCGTGTCCATCGGCAAGATGCTGTATGAGTCCAAGCTCTATCTGGAGACCACCGATCTTTTCGCATGGACGGCGGTGGTGGTGGTCTGCAGTCTGGTCATCGAAAAGGTGCTGATGAGCGCCATCGGCCGTCTGGGCCGGGCTTATGCTGTGGGAGGTGAGGACGCATGATCCGACTGGAGAAGATTGCACTCTCCTACGGCGAACAGCAGGTGCTGCGGGATTGTTCTCTCTGCGTAGCGGCGGGAGAGCGGGTGGCCCTGATGGGTCCCTCCGGCTGCGGTAAGACCAGTTTACTGAACGCCGTGGCGGGGGTGCTGCACCTGCCGGGTGTGACGGTAGGCGGGACGGTGAGCTATGTCTTTCAGGAAAGCGCCCTTTTCCCGTGGCTGACGGCGGCGGAGAATGTGAATGTGGTGCTGGGTGACAGCGCCGATACGCTGCCGCAGGCGAAAGACTGGCTGGCTCAGGCGGGACTGGAAGAGTGCACCGACAAATATCCCCGCCAGCTTTCCGGCGGACAGAAACGCCGGGTGGCCATCCTGCGGGCGCTGGCCTACGGCGGCGACGTGCTGCTGCTGGACGAACCCTTTCAGGGTCTGGACGAGGCGGCGCAGCAGCGTCTGGCAGCGCTGATCGGACAGGTCTGGGCGGGCAGAACACTGCTGCTGGCTACCCACGATGTGCGGGAAGCGGAGCTGCTGGACTGTCGGGTGCTGACGTACAGCGACGGGAAATTCGTGTGAAAAGTGAGAAAAACACCCGGATGATTGAAAAATCATCCGGGTGTTTTTGCGCTATTTTGCGTTATCTGTCAGCACAGGCGATAAGGTTGGCGCCGGTGCCGGCGATGTTCTCCAGCAGGACCTGACCGGCGCTGACGGGTGCGGCGACGCTCATACTGCGGACAAGCTCCATGCAGTCAAAGAGCATCGCCTTGGGGATAGGCCGGTCGGTGCGGACCGGCAGCAGCGGCTCGGCGCCGCCGGTGACCAGCACGGTGGTGGTCAGAGTGCGGACGGGACAGATATACTCGCTGCGGCCGTACTCCTCGCCCTGGGGGCAGCCGTTGCCGGTGACGGCCAGGATACCGCCTGCTTCTTCGACGGTGAGGGCGCAGCCCATGGGGCAGCGGGTGCAGGTGATACTCTTGCTCATGCTTCCACCTCCTGTGCTTCCACGGTGACGGGTGCGGTCAAATGGGCGGTGTCGATGTCCAGACGGCACATCTCGCCGGGGCTGACCCGGGGAACGGTGCGCCGGGCCAGAATGGTTTCGCCGCAGCGGGCGGTGAGAACGGTTTTACCGCCGGGGGCGGCGACACGGAAATAAAGGGCCGCTTTGCCGCCTGCCGCTGCGTCCAGACGCTGGGGGCAGACATAGCGCACGCCGCTGCCGTGGGCAACGCCGAGGGCCTGACCACGGGGCAGCGTGCCCAGCGCATAGCGGGCGGCGCAGGCGCCTGCGGTGCGGCTTTCGGCGGTGACGTTATCCACCAGATCGTTGACGTGGACCACATTGCCGCAGGCAAAGATGCCGGGGCGGGAGGTCTCCATCCGCTGATCCACGGAGGGGCCGTTGGTGATGCTGTCCATTTCGATGCCGGCGGCACGGGTCAGCTCATTCTCCGGGATGAGGCCCACGGAGAGAAGCAGGGTGTCGCAGGGAATGGTGCGCTCCGTTTCGGGAATGGGGCGGCGCTGTTGATCCACCTGCGCAATGCGGACGGCTTCCACACGGCGCTTGCCCTCAATGGCGGTGACGGTGTGGCTTAAGAGCAGCGGAATATCAAAGTCGTCCAGACACTGGACACGGTTGCGGGTAAGACCTGCCAGATAGGGAAGCAGCTCTACGACTGCCTCCACTTTGGCGCCTTCCAGTGTCATGCGGCGGGCCATGATCATGCCGATGTCGCCGCTGCCCAGGATGACCACACGGCGGCCCACCATGGCGTTCTGACGATTGATCAGACGCTGGGCCGTACCGGCGGTGTAGACGCCGGCAGGACGCTCGCCGGGGATGCGGATGTTGGCCCGGGTGCGCTCCCGGCAGCCCATGGCCAGCACGATGGCACCGGGGTGGATCTCCACCAGACCCTTTTCGGGATTGGCGCAGGTGAGGATATGGTCCTCGCCGATGGAGAGGACCATGGTATCGCTCAGCAGCTCCACACCGGCCTCCCGAGCCTCTTTGACGAAGCGGCCGGCGTACTCCGGCCCGGTCAGTTCCTCACGGAACAGCTGCAGGCCGAAACCGGGGTGGATGCACTGCTGCAAAATGCCGCCGGGGGCGGTGTCCCGCTCGATGAGCAGCACGTTTGCCGCACCTTCCTGTTTGGCGGCGATGGCGGCGGCCAGACCGGCCGGGCCTGCGCCGATGACGGCTACATCACAGAAAACCGTATGCATCATGCATCCTCCTTTCCGCCCCGGACGGGGCCGGTGGTAAGGTAGGAACCGGGCAGGTTCTTTTCCACCTGCTCCATGGGGATGCCCAGCTCCCGGCTGAGGATCTCCATCACTTTCGGCCCACAGAAGCCGCCCTGACAGCGGCCCATACCGGCCCGGAGACGGCGCTTCACGGCGTCCACCGTGGTGGCAGGGGGATCACGGTGGATGGCCTGCACGATCTCGGCCTCAGTGACGGTTTCGCAGCGGCAGATGATGCGGCCGTACAGGGGATCTTCGGCCAGCAGCTGCTCACGCTTTTCGTTGTCGGCGCCGGCGAACCGGGGGATACCCCGACGGATGGGGGAGAAGTCCTCCTTTTCCCGCAGCTCTACCCCGGCGGCACGGAACTGGTCGGCTACATACCGGGCGATGCCCAGGGAGCAGGACACGCCGGTGGAGCGGACGCCGCCCACCTCGAAATAGCCCGCCGTCTTTTCACCGAAGGCAATGTGGAACCCGGCAGGGGTGCGGTTGGGCCGCAGGCCGCTGTACTGGGTGATGGTGTCGGATACCCGGATGTTGGGGACCAGCTGTCTGCAGTCCCGCTCGATGCCGGCCAGCTCTTCGGCGGTGGTGCTGTGGTCGGTCTTATCCTCGCCGTCCTCGGCGGTGGGACCCAGCAGCATATTGCCGTGAACCGTCTGCAGCAGCAGCTTGCCCCGGCTGGTGGGAGTGGGGATGGGGTAGATGACTGCCTCGGTCTTGCAGGGCGTGCTGCGGTCCAGAATGAAGAACTGGCCCTTCCGGGGCTTGACGGTATAGTCGATCTCCTCGCCGGCCATGCGGGCGATTTCGTCGCCGTAAAGGCCGGCGGCGTTGATGACATATTTGGTGCGGATGGTGCCCTGCGTGGTCTCTACGGCGGTGATGGCACCGTTTTCCACCGTCATGCCGGTGACCTCACAGCGCAGCAGAAACTTTACCCCGTTGGCGGCGGCGTTTTCCGCCAGCGCCACCACGTAGAGGAAAGGATCGATCACTGCCTCCCGGGGGATGTACAGGCCGCCCAGCACTGCCGGGTTGATCTCCGGCTCCTTGGCCAGGATCTCCTCCGGCGTCAGATAGACCACGTCGGTAACGCCGTTGGCCATGGCTTCGTCGTAAATGGCGGGCAGCCGCTCCATCTGCTCGGGGGTAATGGCGGGCATGAGGGCGCCGCAGACACGGAACGGGACGTCCAGCTCTTTCGTGACATGGTCGAACCGGGCCCGGGTCTCGTGGCACAGCCGGGCCTCCAGACTGCCGGGAGGACAGTCGAAACCGGTGATGGCGATGGAGCTGTTGGACTTGGAGGCGTCGCCGCCCACATCGTCCCGCTTGTCCACCACCAGCACCTGCAGGTCATAACGGGAAAGCTCCCGGGCGATGGCGCAGCCCACCACGCCGGCGCCCACGATCACAACATCCGCTTGATACAATAGGATCACGCTCCTTGAAAACGGCAAAAGTTATGCATAAGTGTTGAGAAAGTTTCTGCCTTGATTATAGCATGTCCCGGCCCGGTGTCAAGGGGCAACTACAGATGCTTGACAAACGGGGAAGGGGCTTGTAGAATGAAAAAAACTGCTGTTTGGAGGGCGTGAGCCATGAAAAGCCGGCGGAAAAATGAGATCATGAAGCGCCTGGTGGTAGAGCAGGCTTTGAAGATGGAAGAAATGGCTGCCATGTTCGGCGTGTCGGTGGAGACGATCCGCCGGGATGTGGCGGATATGGAGCGCCAAGGTCTTGTGGAAAAGGTGTACGGCGGTATCCGCCTGCGGCAGGACACCGGGCGCAGCCGCAGTACGCTGGACAGCTGGGGCGAGCGCATGAGCCGCTGCCATGAGGAGAAGGCCCGTATCGCTGCCCGGGCGCTGGAACTGGTGGAGGACGATTCGGTGATCGCACTGGACATCGGCACCACCGTTTACGAGCTCAGCCGCCTGTTGGGCGTGAAGCGGGGACTGACGATCATCACCAACTCGCTGCCCATTGCCGCCGACCTGGCCCGGACCACCGGACATAAGGTGCTGTGCATCGGTGGACAGGTGACCACCAATGAGACGGTGACCGGCGGCGGCTACGCCAGACGTTTTCTGGAGGATCTGGCGGCGGTGGATCTGTTTTTGATGGGTGCCGACGGTGTTTCTCTGCGGCAGGGTGTGACGGAGTACAGCGAGGGGATCGTGGATGTGAAGCGGCAGTTGGCCGGTCTGGCCCGGCGCTGCGTCCTGCTGTGCGATCACAGCAAATTCGGCGTGGAAGCGCCGTTTAAGTCCTGCCCGTTGGAGCGGGTGGATACCCTCATCACAGACGGCGCAGCCCCGGCCAAGGTGCTGGACGGACTGCGCAGGCGGGGGATGGAGCTGCTGCAGACAGAGTAAGGGAAAAGGGGCGAGAAAATGTCCATGCAAATTTTTGTCACGGCGCTGGAGGCGGTATTGCCCCTTGTGCTGCTGATTCTGTTGGGCTGCCTTCTGCGGGCCAAAGGCTTTTTGACCGACGACTTTCTGTCGGTAGGCAGCAAAGTGGTGTTCCGCCTGTGCCTGCCGGTGATGCTGTTTGTCAGCGTGTACAGTATCGAGAATCTTTCGCAGGTCCGATGGGACCTGTGCTTGTACTGTGTGGGCGCTTTGGTGCTGATTTTCCTGCTGGGCATTGTGACAGCCATTGTGACCACCCCGGTGGTAGAGCGGCGGGGTGTGCTGGTGCAATGCATTTTTCGCAGCAATTTCGCCATCGTGGGTATGCCCCTGGCGGCTACGCTGGGCGGTGAAGAGTCTGCGGCTGTGGCGGCGATCCTGGTAGCGGTGATGGCCCCGCTTTTCAATGTGCTGGCGGTGCTGGCGCTGGCCATGTTCCGCAAGGACGAGGAAGGCCGTGTCAACGGGAAAGAGATCGTTTGGGATGTGGTCCGCAACCCTCTGATCATCGGTGTGGCGGCAGGTCTGCTGGCATTATTGGTGCGGCAGTGGCAGATCGGACAGTTCGGCGCCGTCGTATTTTCTCTGGAACGGGATCTGGCAGCGGTATATGATGCACTGCGGGATCTGAAGAGTATGACCACGCCTCTGGCGCTGATCGTTCTGGGCGGACAGTTCCGTTTCTCGGCGGTGCGGGGCCTGTTTAAGGAGATCCTTACCGGTACCGTGTGGCGCACCGTTCTGGCACCGATCATCGGTGTGGGCGGCGCCATCCTGCTGAGCCGGTGGGGTGTGCTGCACTGCGGTGCGGCGGAGTATCCGGCGCTGATCGCCCTGTTCGGCTCGCCGGTGGCGGTGTCCAGTGCCATCATGGCCCGGGAGATGCGCAATGACGAGCAGCTGGCGACCCAACTGCTGGTGTGGACCAGCGTGGTGTCCATTGTCACGATTTTTGCGGCGGTTTGCCTGATGATGAGCGTGGGCTTGATCGCAGTATAGGTAAAAGGCAGTTCTCCTTGAGGAGGACTGCTTTTTTTCGCCGAAGCAAGACTTTTCTTGCGCTTTTACGACAGTGTGTGCTATAATGGGGAAAAAATTCACCACGGGAGGCGCAGAGAGGATGGAGCAGAAACTGGATTTTCGTAAGGTGTGCGAGCATTGCTACGACCCCATTCACGTGGCAGACGGTAAGGGAACCATCATCTTTATCAATGAGGCCTACACCCGCGTTACCGGCATCACGCCGGAGCAGGTCATCGGACGCAACATCGCTGACATCGAGCGGGAAGGCAAGCTGTACAAGGGTTCCGTCACGGAACGTGTGCTGCAGCGCCGCAGTCAGGTCAACGACATCGCCCACATCCACGGCAAAAACATCGATGTGCTGGTGACCGGTATCCCCGTCTTCGGCGATAACGGCGAGATCGAACTGGTCATGACCAACACTCGTGACATTTCCGGACTGAAAGCCATGGAGCAGGAGCTGCAGAGCCTGACGGAAGAGCGCAAAAAGGCGGAGGAAGAACTGGCCTATCTGCGCCGCCGTCAGATGGGTGACCGCCGAGCTACCCGTGAAAGTCAGGCGATGCGCATGGTGGCCGAGCTGATCGACACTGTGGCCGGCACCGACGTGACGGTGCTGATCACCGGCGAAAGCGGCACCGGCAAGGAACTGGCTGCCAACGAGATCTACGAAAAGAGCCCCCGGGCCGGCAAACCCTTTATCAAGGTCAACTGCGCCGCCATTCCGGCAGAATTGCTGGAAAGCGAGCTGTTTGGCTATGAGGACGGTGCGTTTACCGGTGCACGGAAGGCCGGCAAGGCGGGCCTCTTTGAACTGGCCAACACGGGCGTGATCCTCCTCGATGAGGTGGGCGATATGCCCATGGCCCTGCAGACCAAGCTGCTGCGGGTCATCCAGCAGCGGGAGCTGCGGCGGATCGGCGGCAGCAACCCCATCCGGCTGGATATCCGTATCATTGCCTCCACCAACAAGGACCTGCGGCAGGCGGTGCGGGAGGGAACGTTCCGTGAGGATCTGTACTACCGCCTCAATGTGGTGCCTCTGCACCTGAAACCGCTGCGGGAGCGGCGGGAGGACATCCCTCGCCTGGCTGACGTTTTCTGCACGGAATTCAACAAAAAGTACGGCAAAAATACCGCCATCGCCCCTGCCGGCATCGATTTGCTGCTGGGTTATTCCTGGCCCGGCAACATCCGGGAGCTGGAGAACCTGGTGGAGCGCCTGGTGGTCACCAGCGTGGGCGACACCATTACCCGTGCGCAGGTCTATCGCGCCCTGGCCCCTGCCGGCATGCAGCTGCAGCAGGAGGGAGAAGAGCGGGCGACGCTGAAAGAACAGGTGGCTGTTTTTGAGCAGGAGATCATCCGGGCCACTGTCGCCCGGGAGGGCTCCCTGCGCCGTGCTGCCGCTGCCCTGGGCGTAGACCACTCCACGCTGGTCAAAAAATGCAAGCGATACAGCATGGAAGAGTGGTGAAATATTTCCACGACACGGTGATATTTTTCACCAATTGTATGAAGCACAAAATATTGTGGTAAAATCTGAGGAATAAGGGCCGATTTTGACAAAAAAACCTCCTTTGGAGTGATTGGAAATATGTACCATCCGCAAGCGGTGATTTTTTTCACCGTTTGCGGATTTTTTTCGGAAGAAAGGAGCGGAAAAACAGGAGGCGGAAAAAAATTTTTTCCAGTGATAGCAAGGGTTAGCGCTGCTTCCTGAAAGGGCAGATGAAAACTTGGCACAAAAATTGCTATAAAATTGAGTTAGTAGGCGCTGTGTGCGCCGAAAGACGAAGGAAAACATATTTTAAATATACGAAAGAGGTGCATTCCCATGAGCAAGAAGACCATCATTACCGTGGCTACCACCGGTGCATGGCCCAAGAAGGAGAACAACCCCAACGTCCCCATGACCCCCGCTGAGATCAGCGAGGACGTCTACGCCTGCTGGAAGGCCGGCGCCGCCGTGGCTCACCTGCATATGCGTGATGACAACGGCAACGGCACCATGAGCGCTGACAAGTTCCGTGAGACTGTGGAGCTGCTGCGCAAGAACCACCCCGAGTGCGACATCATCCTGAACCTGACCACCTCCGGCGACCTGAATGCCACCGACGAGACCCGTCAGATGCACCTGAAGGAACTGCGTCCCGAAATGGGTTCCTACGACTGCGGCTCCATGAACTGGCTGCACAGCGGTCTGTTCATCAACCACCCCAAGTTCCTGGAGGAACTGGGCAAGAACATGCAGGAGTGGGGCGTCAAGCCCGAGATCGAGGCCTTTGACCCCGGTATGATCGCCAACGCCGCCTACTATCTGAAGAAGGGCGTGCTGAAGGCTCCCCTGCACTTCCAGTTCTGCATGGGCTGCGCCAACGGTATCCCCGGCAGCATGAAGAACCTGGTGTTCATGAAGGAGACCATGGATCAGCTGTGCCCCGGCTCCACCTGGAGCACCTTCGGCGTGGGCCACAGCGCTATGGAGATCATGTACGGTGCCATCGCCATGGGCGGCCATATCCGTGTGGGTATGGAGGACAACGTCATGTACGCCAAGGGCCAGCTGGCTGAGAGCAACGTGCAGTTCGTCGAGCGTGCTGCCCGTGCCATCCGTGAGTTCGGCCGTGAGGTCGCCACTCCCGACGAGGCCCGTGAGATCCTGGGTCTGAAGAAGTAATGACCTGGGGCATTTACTGGATGTTCTATCACTGCCCGGACTGCGGCAAAAAGTTTAAGTCCGGCGCTGATATGATCACCGAGCCGACTTTCGGACGCTGTCCCGTCTGCAACGCTGAGGGCGTGCTGATCGGGGAGAGCAAGGAAGGCTATCCCGCTGATGCGGAAGATTACGAAGACACTGCCGAATATTAATTTAGGAGATGGAACCAATGAACAATATTAAGAACATCCTGATCTGCGGCGGCGGTCTGATGGGCAAGAACATTGCCTTCGTCATGACCCAGAACCCCGCCTATCAGGTCAGCGTCTATGACCTGTTCCCCACCGACGTGTTCGGTGGCATCCGCACCAGCACCAAGCAGCTGGTGGAGCGCGGCGTCATCACCGAGGCCGAGCTGGAAGAGCGCCTGAGCCGCATTGAATTCACCAACGACATCGACAGCGAGCTGGTGTCCCGTGCCGACCTGGTCATTGAGGCCGTGTTCGAGGATATGCAGATCAAGCGTGAGACCTTTGCCAAGCTGGAAGCACGCTGCCGTCCCGACTGCATTTTCTGCACCAACTCTTCCGTGATGAGCCCCAGCGAGATCAGCCGCGATCTGAAGTATCGTGAGCGTTTCGTGGGTACCCACTTCTGGAATCCCGGCCACCTGATCCCCCTGGTGGAGGTGGTCAAGTCCGACGCTTCCTCCGACGAGGTTGCCCAGACCGTCATCGATGTGCTGTGCTCTGCCGGCAAGAAGGCAGTTCTGTGCAAGAAGGACGTCCCCGGCTTCATCGCCAACCGTCTGCAGCACGCCCTGTGGCGTGAGGCCATCTCCATCGTCGAGCACGGCATCGCCGACGCCGAGACCGTGGATATCGCCATCAAGAATTCCTTCGGCCTGCGCCTGCCCCAGCTGGGCGTCATGGAGAACAGCGACCTGGTGAGCACCCAGCTGACCTGGAATATCCACGACTACGTGCTGCCCGCTCTGGAAGACAGCCACAAGCCTTCTCCTCTGCTGGCTCAGATGCTGGAAGAGGGCAAGATGGGCTTCAAGTCCGGCGAAGGCTTCTACAAGTGGACTCCCGAGTCCAGCGCCAAGGTCAGCGCCGACCTGAACGACTACCTGATCCGTATGGTCTACGGCAAGTAAGTCATCTGAACCCCTTTTGTTGAAATTCTGAGGACCCCCTCAGTTTTCATGAACCCTACTGCGTTTCAAGAAGTGAGCAATCAAAACTCAACCAAAACCGAGAGAGAAAGGAAAAATTCTATGTCTACTAAGGCAAGAACCAAGGGTACTCCCCTGTGGAACCTCAGCAAGAAGTTCAACTTCGCCGCTGAGAAGATCATCCCCGATTCTTTTGTTTTCTGCGTCATCCTGATGATCATCGTTATCGTTCTGTCCCTGATCCTGTGCGGCAAGACTCCTATCGAGCTGCTGAACGGTTGGTGGAACGGCCTGTCCAGCCAGTTCACTCTGGCTTTCCAGATGGGTCTGATGGTTATCGTGTGTGCTACCTGCGCCCGTTCCCCTCAGGTTGCTAAGCTGCTGAACGGTCTGGCCAAGCTGGTCAACAGCCGTACCGCTGCTCTGATCGTCCTGATGCTGTTCGGCTATGTTTCCTCCATGCTGAACTGGGCTTTCTGCACCATCGTTACCCCCATCCTGGCCATGCAGCTGGCTAAGCGCGTCAAGGGCCTGCACTTCCCCATGATGGTCGCCGGCGGCTATTCCTGCATGATCCTGGGCCAGTGCCTTGGCCCCTCCGCCACCCTGTACTCCACTCTGGCCACTGAGGGCAGCTCCTATGCTACCATCGTTGGTCAGACCATGACCGTGGCTGAGACCTGCTACAACCCCATGAACATCATCCTGTTCTCCGTCCTGGCTGTTTGCTTCATCCTGCTGGTGCTGTTCACTCAGCCCTCCGATGCTGAGCTGGTCGAGCTGGGTGCCATCGCCACCGAGGCCGATGCCATTCCTCAGGACTATCAGAACCGTGAGAAGACCACCACTCCCGCTGAGAAGATGAACACCTGCAAGCCCATCATGTGGCTGGTTGGCGCTATGATCTTCTTCTACATCATCTACTCCTTCGTGACCAAGGGCTTCCTGCCCAGCCTGAACATGAACCTGGTGATCTTCATGTTCGTTGGTATCAACTGCTTCCTGTTCCCCCAGCCCCACTCCTGGATCGAGGCTCACAAGGACAGCATGCACCTGGCTACCGACGTTATGCTGCAGTTCCCCTTCTACGGTGCTATCATGGGCATGATGTACCTGGAAGGCGGCCTGGGCTCCGTCCTGGTCGAGGCTATCGTGTCTGTTGCTAACGCTCAGACCCTGCCCATCTTCACCTTCATCTCCGCCTGCCTGGTCAACCTGTTCGTTCCTTCTCAGGGCGGTCAGTTCACCGTTCAGGGTCCCCTGATCGTCGAGGCCGTCAACCGCATCGAAGGCGCCAGCATGGCCAACTGCCTGAACGCTTTCGTGTACGGCGACGAGTGCACCAACCTGCTGCAGCCTCTGTATGTCATCCCCGCTCTGGCCGTTGTCGGCATGAAGCTGAAGGATGTCTGGGGCTTCATGGCCTTCATCTGCATGTTCTGGTTCGTGATCGCCTGCCTGGGTCTGTACTTCATCCCCATGTTCATCTGATCGAACATCTGAGAGAACCGTACATTAAAAACGTTTTATACTCTTCCTAACACTCTTCTTGAAACAGCACCGAACCAAGGGGGAGGCCGGATCTCCGGCCTCCCTTTCGGTCCACGGAAAGGAGCAAATTTACCATGGCTAAGAAGCAAAGACCTGCCAAGATCCACAAGGTTATGACCAAGGGCTACGCCGAGATCCTGCTGGCACCCGCCGACTGGGAGTGCGACCTGAACTGCGCCGTCTGCCCCGAAAATCCCTGCCCCCATGTGCATAAAAACTGTGACCGGGCCATGGCGGAATGCTATGACGATGTGCGCCGGGGTGACCTGGTGCTGGTGGAGCCGGCCAAGGGTTACGACACTAAGTACGCCCGCAGCGCCTACATCATGGTACCCATCGCTTTTGTGCTGGGCTGCGCTTTTGGCAGAAGCATGCACTATGATCTGGCCAATACGCTGGTGATGGGCGGACTGATGGCGGTGCTCAGCTTTCTGCTGGCATGGCTGATGAACAAGCAGGCCCGGATGCGTCGTGTCATCGACTGGCGCATGGTGGATGTGCTGCGTGAAACAGATCGTGTGATCCAGAAGAAAAAGAAAAAATGAGCAGATGAAGGCTCGGCCGTGCGGCCGGGTCTTTTTCTTTGCGCAAAAAGAGGACACACTATTTGACAGCGGCGGCGGACTGTGGGATAATACGGGACGGAAGCAATGTGTGGTTTCGGAAAGGAACGCATTTTATGGATATTTTCGATATTTTGGGCCCCATCATGGTAGGCCCCTCCAGTTCTCACACGGCCGGTGCCGCCCGGATCGGCGGCATGGCTCGGGCTCTGCTGGGCGGTGCGCCGGTGAAGGCGGCCATTCATCTCCACGGCTCTTTTGCCGAAACCGGCAGCGGCCACGGCACGGACCGGGCGCTGGTGGGCGGTCTTCTGGGGATGAAGCCGGATGATCTGCGGATTCCCCGGGCCTTTGAAGAGGCGCAGAAGGCGGGCCTTGCGTTTACCATCGATACTGTGGATTTGCGGGAGGCCCATCCCAATACCGCCTTGCTGGAGGTGTGGGACGCAGCGGGCAAGCGGCTGGAATTGCAGGCCGCTTCGCTGGGCGGCGGACGGATCCTGGTGCAGCGGCTGGACGGCATTGATGTCAGCTTTACCGGCGACTATCACACGCTGCTCATCCGCAATCAGGATGAGTTCGGCGCCGTGGCAGCGGTGACGGGACAGTTGAGCCGGATGCGGATCAATGTGGCCAATATGAGCCTTTGCCGCCGCAGCCGGGGCAGCGAGGCCCTGATGGTCATCGAGACGGACCACAAGCTGCGGCCCCTGCAGGTGGATGCGCTGCGCCGTCTGGGACCGGTCTTGTCGGTGACGTATTACGAGAAGGAGGAAGAGGCTGATGCTTGATTCTCTGCAGCAGATCATTGACTGCGCCGAAAAAACAAACCGCCTCTTCTGGGAAGTGGTGTTGGAGGAGGACATGAACCAGCGTCAGGTGAGCCGGGAGCAGTCTATGGCCAAAATGCTGACGGTCTGGAAGGCCATGGAGGACGCCTCTCATAACTATACCGGCGCCCGCCGCAGCGTCAGCGGACTGGTGGGCGGCGACGGACTGAAGATGCGCCAGTACAATCTGAAGGGGAAGAATCTGGCGGGCGGCTATGTGGGCGAGGTCATCGCTGAGGCACTGAGCATGGCGGAGTCCAACGCCTGCATGTGCCGCATCGTGGCTGCGCCCACGGCAGGCGCCTGCGGTGTGCTGCCGGCGGTGCTGCTGCCTCTGTGCCATCGGGAGGAGCTGAGCCAGCAGCAGATTCTGGAAGCGCTGTATGTGGCCAGCGGCATCGGTGCCGTGGTGGCCCATCGTGCCTCCATTGCCGGTGCCTCCGGCGGCTGTCAGGCGGAGATCGGCACGGCCTCGGCTATGGCGGCCGGTGCGCTGGTGGCCCTGCGCCGAGGCAGCGCAGCACAGATCGGCCATGCAGTTGCCATCACGCTGAAAAATCTTATGGGCCTTGTTTGCGATCCGGTAGAGGGCCTGGTGGAAGTGCCCTGCGTCAAGCGCAATGTGATCGGTGCAATGAACGCCGTCAGCGCTGCCGACATGGCTCTGGCAGGCATCGAAAGCCGTATTCCGGTGGATGAGGTGATCGACGCCATGGGCGATGTGGGCCGCCGGATGCCGGTGGAGTTCCGGGAGACGGCGCTGGGCGGTCTGGCCGTCACGCCCACGGGGCAGGAAGTCAAGCGCCGCATGGCGCAGGAATAAGCAACTTATCGGGAGATCATCAAAAAACTATGCTGTTTCAACCCATTACCAAGGAAAATGCCGCCATTGTGCGGAAATATTATGAAAGCTGCAGCTATCGTCTGTGTGAATACTCCACCGGCGTGAAGCTGATGTGGCACGGCTATCTCAACGGCTGCTTTACCGAGGCGGCCGGCTGCCTGATCGTTCGCAGCTGCACCGGGGAGCGGGTGCAGTTTGACTACCCGGTTCCCGGCCCGGAGGGCGATGTGGAGGCGGCGCTGCGGCTCATTGAAAAGTGGTGTACCGACCACGGTCACCGACTGGTCTTTTCGCCTGTACCGGAGGACAAGGCCCGGGAACTGATGCAGCGCTATCCTTATATGGCGGTGCGCAACGAGCGGGCGTGGAAGGACTACCTCTACCGGGCGGAGGATTTGGCCAACTTCGCCGGCCGGCGCTACAGCGGCCAGCGCAACCACATCAATAAGTTTCGCAAAAACTATCCGCAGGCCCGGTTTGTGGAGCTGACGGCCGCTGACGATGGGCTGATCGAGCGCTTCTGGCAGGACTATGAGCAGGAGTTCCGCAAGGTCGACAATGAAAGCGCCCGGAAGGAACTGAGCTACGCCAAAGAGGTGTTCCGCCTGCTGGACCGGGGGTGGTTTGTGGCCGGCGGTCTTGTGGTAGATGACCGTCTGGTAGCCCTGAGCCTGGGCGAAAAGTGCGGTGACACGCTGCAGGTGCATATCGAAAAGGCACTCTATTCCCATGCCGGTGCGTATCCCACCATGGTACAGACCTTTGCCCAGCGCTTTGGCGACGATGTGACGTGGATCGACCGGCAGGATGACGCCCACGACAAGGGCCTGCGCACCTCCAAGCTGCAGTATCTGCCTGCGGCGCTGGCGGGCAAGGTGCGTGTGGCGGTGGGCTGTGAGCTGGACATTCTCAAGGAGATCCCCACGCTGCAGACGGAGCGCCTGACGCTGGACGCCCTGCGGGATGAGGACAAGGCGGCCTACAATGCCCTGTGCATGGATGATGAACGCAACCGCTGGTGGGGCTATGACTACCGGCAGGATCTGCAGGGCCAGCTGACGGAGGACTACTTTCTGGATGTGGCGCGGCGGGATTTTGAGCGGCGCTGGGCGGTGAACTTTGCCATTCGGTTGGATGGAAAGCTCATCGGCGAGGCGGTGCTGTACAACGTGGACTGGCGGGGCGGCATCGAGCTGGGCTGCCGCATTGCCCCGGAATATGCCGGACACGGCTATGGTACGGAGGCCTTTGCCGCCGCAGCTGAGTGGGGCCTGTACGGCCTTCTGATGGAGCGGGTGGTAGCCAAGTGCTATAAGGAAAACGCTGCTTCCTACCGGATGCTTTCTTCCTGCATGCGAAAAACGGGGGAGGACGACACCTTCTTCTACTTCGAAAAACTGGTGTAAACGAACGATAAAAACCGCCCGACCGGGCGGTTTTTTGCTGCATAAATCCGACATTTCTGGGCCATACTGAGAAAAAAGGCAGGAGGCTGGGTATGAAAGCGGAAAAGACGGGCTTTGACAGGCACATTGCTGTGCTGGACGAGAAGCTGGGTGTAGGCCGCAGCTTTGACATAGTGGGCCGCATGCTGTCTATCGGCGGCAGAAGAGCAAAAATCTGGGTGGTCAACGGCTATGCGCAGGACGCTTTGCTGGAGCGGATCCTTTCGGCGTGGACTGCAGTAGAGACGCTGGATGTGCCGGATCTCCAGACCTTTCTGGAGCGGTATGTCACCGCCTGTGACGCTTCGGTGGAAACGGACTGGAACAAGGCGGTAACGGCGGTGTTTGCCGGGAAAACGCTGCTGATCATCGACGGCTGCCGCGGCGGCCTGCTGCTGGAAGCCAAGCAGTTCCCGCTGCGCTCGGTGGAGGAACCGGACACCAGTAAGGTGCTGCGGGGCAGCCATGATGGATTCGGCGAGAACATCATGAAAAATGCCGCCCTGCTGCGCCGCCGTATCCGCACTCCGGAACTGACGCTGGAGCGACTGGCGGCAGGGGAGCGGTCCAAGACCGACATTGCCCTGTGCTATCTGGAAGGGAAAGCGGATGCGGCGCTGGTGGAGGAGCTGCGGCAGAAGATCAACGCCATCGATGTACGTTCTCTGGCCATGGGGCAGGAGAGCGTGGCGGAAGCCATCGCACCCCGGCAGTGGTACAGCCCGTTTCCCAAGGTCCGCTACACCGAGCGGCCCGACGTGGCTGCTGCCAGCCTGATGGAGGGGGACGTGCTGGTGATGATCGACAACACCCCGGCGGTGATGATCCTGCCCACCACCTTTTTCCGCTTCGCCGAGGAGATCAACGACTACTATTTCCCGCCGCTGGTGGGTTCTTACCTGCAGCTGGTGCGGATCGTGGTGCTGGTGATGACGGTGTTCATCACGCCTCTTTGGTACCTGCTGGTGAAGGACCCGGGGAGACTCCACGAGAACCTGCATTTTCTGCTGATCCAGGACGACTACTATGTGCCGCTCATCGTGCAGCTTTTGCTGGTGGAGCTCATCGTAGACCTGCTGAAGCTGGCGTCACTCAACACGCCCAACGCATTGTCCAGCTCTTTCAGTATGCTGGGGGCGCTGATTTTAGGTGATTTTGCGGTGCAGTCCCGCTGGCTGGTGCCGGAGGTGCTGGTTTATATGGCCTTTGTGGCCATCGCCAACTACGCCCAGCCCAGCTATGAGATGGGCTACGCCTTCAAACTGTGCCGCATGGCGCTGCTGGTTCTCATCTGGCTGGCGGACTGGTGGGGTTTTGCTCTGGGCGTGGCGGGGATCCTGCTGTTGATCGGCACCACCAAGCCGCTGGTGGGGAAGGGTTACCTCTATCCGCTGATCCCTTTCAATGCCCGGGATATGAAAACGCTGCTCCATCGCCGTCCCATCAGTCGGGACAACACATAAAAAATGTGAGCTGCAAGGCCGTTCTGCTTGAAAGCAGGGCGGCCTTATGCTATAGTTATTATGTATTTTTATGTGCGAAGGAGCGATGCTGTATGGCTGCGCTGAAAGATAAACGTCTCTTTTTGCTGGATATGGACGGCACCATCTATTTGAGCGATACCCTGTTTGACAAGGTGCCGGAGTTTCTGGAACGGGTCAAGGCTTTGGGTGGCCGCTACCTCTTTTTGACCAACAATTCCTCCCGTGGTGTGGAGGGCTACATCGAAAAAATGGCCCGGTTGGGCATTCCCACCACCCGTGAGGATTTCCTCACCTCTGTGGATGCCACCATCGGCTATCTGAAGGAAACGCTGCCGGGAAAGAAGTGCTATGTGTTTGGCACCCAGTCCTTCTACGATCAGCTGGTGGCAGCGGGGATCCCCGTTACCCGGGACCGGGAGGACGGCGTGGAGGTGCTGCTGTGCGGCTTCGACACGGAGCTGACCTTCCAAAAGCTGGAGGATGCCTGCATCCTGCTCAATCGCGGCGTGGACTTTGTGGCCACCAACCCTGACTGGGTGTGCCCCACCTGGTACGGCAGCGTCCCCGACTGCGGCAGCGTGTGCGAGATGCTGCACCGTGCCACCGGCCGCCGACCCAAGGTCATCGGCAAGCCTCAGCCGGAGATGGTGTATCTGGCGCTGCAGCGCACCGGCTTTACCGCCGAGCAGGCCGTCATGGTGGGTGACCGACTGTACACCGACATTGCCAGCGGCGTCAACGCCGGCATCGACACTGTGTTCGTCCTCTCCGGCGAGGGCGTCATGGAAGATATTGAGGAATACGATGTCCACCCCACTTGGGTGAAGGACCATATCCGGGACATTTACCGGGAACTGGAGGGCTGAAATCCATGAAACTTAACTACAAACGTACCATTCTGGTGGGCTTTGCCTTTTTCCTCATCAGCGCTTTCTGGCAGGCCTACGACAACACCATCCCCATGATCCTGACCAACAAGTTTGGTATGTCCCAGGCCTGGTCCGGCATGATCATGGCGCTGGACAATGTGCTGGCCCTGTTCCTGCTGCCTCTGTTCGGTGCGATTTCCGACAAGCACATGGGCAAGCGTGGCCGCCGCACACCCTTCATCGTGGTGGGCACCGTGCTGGCTGCTGTGACTTTGATCTGCCTGAGCTTTGTGGACAACGCCCAGCTGAAGAACATTGCCGATGTCTCTGCCATCGACGATCCTGCCGCATTGCAGGTGATCTACGACAGCCAGAAGGACGAGACGCTGCTGGCACCCAGCGGCGAGAAGTTCGTTTTGAGCGACAAGTTCAGCGCCGCCGAGTTTACCGCCATCCGCAGCAAGGTGACGGTGGACGGCGCCGAGACCACCAACCCCGACTATACGTCTTACGTTGTGCCTGCCCGACAGGCTTACGCCTGGCAGACCACGGCGGAGAGCCCCACGACGCTGATCTTCTTCGTGGCGCTGCTGCTGGTGGTGCTGGTTTCCATGGCCACCTTCCGCAGCCCGGCGGTGGCCCTGATGCCCGACGTGACCATGAAGCCCCTGCGCTCCAAGGCCAACGCCATCATCAACCTGATGGGCAGCGCCGGCGGCATTCTGGTGCTGGTGCTGGGCATGGTGTTTGCCACTTCGGCGGTGCGCAATTCCCTGATGAGCTATACCGGCTACTTCGCCGTCATTGCCGCCATTATGCTGACGGCTCTGGTGATCTTCCTGCTGACGGTCCGGGAGAAGGACTGGGCCGCCCAGATGCGTGCCGACAGCATCAAGTACGGCATCGAGGAGGATACGACGGAGGAGGAGCAGGAATCCCGTGCCCTGACGCCGGAGGAAAAGCGCTCCCTCATCTTCATTCTGCTGAGCATCGTGCTGTGGTTCTTCGGTTACAACGCCGTGACCTCCAAATACTCCGTCTATGCCAGCAACATCCTGCACAAGGACTACAACCTGACCCTCATTATCGCTCAGGGCGCCGCCATCATCTCCTACCTGCCTGTGGGCATGATCGCCTCCAAGGTGGGCCGCAAAAAGACCATTATGGCCGGTGTCATCATGCTGGCCACGGCCTTCTGCCTGGCCTCCTTCATGCGTGCCAACAGCCCTGCCATGGTGATGAATGCCCTCTTCGCCCTGGCCGGCATCGCCTGGGCCACCATCAACGTCAACTCCTTCCCCATGGTGGTGGAGCTGTGTTCCGGCGGCAATGTGGGCAAGTATACCGGCTTCTACTATACCGCATCCATGGCGGCCCAGGTGGCCACGCCCATGGTATCCGGCTTCATTATGGATAAGCTGGGTATGACGACCCTCTTCCCCTATGCCACCGTGTTTGTGGCTCTTGCGTTTGTGACCATGTACTTCGTCCAGCACGGCGACAGCAAACCGCAGGCCAAGACCGGTCTGGAAGCGCTGGAGGGTGCGGAGGACTAAAAGAATGATTATCCTGCTTGTTTTGGTGATTATATTAGTTCTTTTTGAGATCTACGCCTTGCTGCTTTCCTGCCGCAACGGCCACTCCGGTCTCAAGGAACTGCGCCTTTTCCGCTACGCACACCGGGGCTTCCACGACAAGCCCGCCATTCCGGAGAACTCCATGGCGGCCTTTCGCCGGGCGCTGCAGAACTATTACGGCGTGGAGCTGGATGTGCATCTGATGGCCGACGGCGATCTGGCGGTGATCCACGACTCCAGCCTGAAGCGCACCGCCGGCGCCGAGGTGGAGATCGAGGATCTGACGAAGGCGGAGCTGGAGAACTACCGGTTGGAAGGCACGGAGGAGAAGATTCCCCTCTTTTCCGAGGTGCTGCGGCTGTTTGAAGGCAAGACGCCCCTGATCGTGGAGCTGAAAACGGCCCGGGGCAACTATGCGGCGCTGACGGAAGCGGCCTGCGCCATGCTGGACCGATACGATGTGACCTACTGTATCGAGTCCTTTGATCCCCGCTGTCTCATGTGGCTGAAGAAGCATCGCCCCGATGTGGTGCGTGGTCAGCTGTCCCATGCGTTTTTGAAGAAGGGGAAGGATGGCGGCCAGAGTCTGCCCATGCGCTTTGTACTGCAGATGATGCTGCTCAACTGCCTGACCCGCCCGGACTTCGTGGCCTACTGTCTGGAGGACCGGAAATGCTTGAGTGTGGCCCTGTGCCGCAAGATCTATAAGGTTCAGGAAGTCAACTGGACCATCAAATCCAAAGAGGAGATGGAGGAAGCCGAGCGGCTGGGAAATCTGGTGATTTTCGAGCAGTTCGACCCCCGTGGATAAACGATGAGAGTGATTACAGGAACTGCCAGAGGCAGACGGCTGAAGGAACTGGAGGGTATGGAGACCCGCCCCACCACGTCCAAGGTGAAGGAGAGCCTGTTCTCCGTCATCCAGTTTGATATTGAAGGGCGGCGTGTGCTGGACCTCTTTGCCGGTACCGGTCAGCTGGGGATCGAGGCGTTGAGCCGTGGTGCCGCCGAGGCAGTGTTTGTGGAGAAGCGGCCGGATGCGGTGCGTCTGGTGAAGGAAAATCTGGCGGTGTGCCAGCTGCAGGACCGGGCCCGGGTCCATGCCGGCGACGCCATGGCCTATCTGCGCAGCGGTGAAAAGTTCGATCTGATCTTTTTGGATCCCCCTTACGGCTCGGATCTGCTGGATCAGGCGCTGGAAACCATTACGGCGTTTGACATTTGCCGTGCACATGGTATAATTGTGGCAGAAAGCGCAGCGGATAAGGTGTTGCCTGTCCTTGCGCCGCCTTACCGGCTGTATCGGGAATACCGCTACGGCCAGATCAAACTGACGGTGTTCCACCGTGACGGAAACGAGGACTGACCATATGAAAACTGCAATTTACCCCGGCAGCTTTGACCCGGTGACGCTGGGCCATCTGGATATTATCCGCCGTGCTGCCGCCTGCTTTGACAAGGTTTATGTCTGTGTCATGGTCAATGCCGAGAAGAAAAACCCCATGTTCACGCCGCAGGAGCGGCTGGAACTGATCCGCCGAAGCGTGGCGGATATCCCCAATGTGGAGGCGGAACTGTGGAGCGGCCTGCTGGCCGACTATGCGGTGGAACGCCAGTCCCGGATCCTGGTCAAGGGTCTGCGCCATGCCACCGACTTCGATCAGGAGTATCAGATGGCCGCCATCAACAAGGGCCTGTGCCACGATTTGGAAACGGTGTTCCTGCCCGCCAGTGCGGCCTACCAGCATTTCAGCTCCACCATGGTCCGTGAGATGATCCGCTATGGCCAGCCCATGGAGAAATACGTGCCGGCCGCCGTGGTGGACGAGCTGAAGAAGCGTCAGTAAAAGAAAAAGAAAGGCGGAGCTGCCAGAGGCGGACTTCGCAACCGAATACAAGAAAGGATGGGGCAACGACATGGAAGAGAAAGATGTGCAGCGGTTATTGGATATGCTCTACAGCATGATCAGCGAGGCCAACCGTGCTGCGTTCAGCGCCGATCGCTGTGTGATCGACCGGGAGGAGGCGCTGGAGCTGCTGGATGAGATCCGGGGCAAGCTGCCGCTGGAGCTGAAGAAGGCACAGGAGCTGCTGCGTGCCCGCGACGAGTTCGTGGATAACGCCAAGAAAAAGGTGGAGCAGATGCTGCGTCAGGCGGAGCTGGACGCCAAGACCATCGTTTCCGAGAGCGAGACGCTGCAGCAGGCCCGCAACAAGGCCGGCGAGATCACCCGCCGTGCCGAGGACCGCTCCAAGGAGCTGTACCGTGTGGCCAACGCCTACACCGAGGACGCTCTGCGCCGCACGGAAGAGGCCATTCAGGCCGCCCTGGACGAGGTGCGGGAGTCCCGGATCCGCTTCCGTGCCGCCTCTGCCGAGAAGATGCAGGCCCAGCAGCAGCCTGAGGAAGAGACCGAAGAATAAAATTGTAAAAAATCCACGAAGTTTCCTCGAAAATTTTGTCGGAATGACCAAAAACGAGCGGAAACGACGAGGATTACGTGGAAAAATCGAATATCTTGGGTACGTTAAAAACACCGGACACAATATCTTGTGTCCGGTGTTTTTCTGCGTTTGACTGTTTCTGCAAATATGTGCCGCAGACTTTCAAAATAATGGGAAAAGAGGGGCATATTAGACATATCACAGGAGAAATGTTGGAAAAATACGCCTTGCCAAAGTAAAAAGAATAGTATATAATCATGGACATGGTGGGGCAAAGTGGGGTCTTGACCCCTGCTGGTGGTGCCTCAACCCACGGTTTTTCCCGAAGACTGCAGTCGCGTAAGGAGGTGACAGGGATGACCGGACAGTTTCCGCACAATATTGACGCCAAGAGCCGTCTGTTTATTCCTGCCAAGCTGCGCGAAGAACTGGGCGATGTGTTCCATGTGACCATCGGTCAGGACGGCTGTCTGTGGGTGTTTTCCGACGCTGACTGGAATGCCTTCATGGAAGACCTGAAGAGCCAGCCCTACAGCAAAGTGAAGCGTCTGCGCCCCCTGTTTGCCAACGCAGCCGACTGCGTACCCGATGCGCAGGGCCGTATCCTGATCCCTGCCAAGCTGCGTCAGCATGCGGCGCTGGAAAAAGAAGTGATCATCAACGGCAGCTTCGGCCGCCTGGAGCTCTGGAATCCTGACCGCTGGAATGCCATTGAGAGTGCCTCTCTGGAGAGCGGTGACTGGGAACAGGCCATGGAAGAGATGGGTTTGTAAGCGATGGCATTTGATAAAAACGCTGCCGAGGATCAGTCCTACGGCCACAAGCCGGTTTTGCTGGATGAGTGCCTGGAGGCGCTGGCCATCCGGCCCGACGGCATTTATCTGGACGGTACGCTGGGCCGTGCCGGACATTCGCTGGAAATCGCCCGCCGCCTGACAGAAGGCGGACGGCTCATCGGTGTAGACCGGGACGAAACGGCGCTGGCGGCTGCTGAGGTACGCCTGGCGGAGTTCCGGGATCGGGTCACGCTGGTGCACAGCAACTTCAGCTGCATCCATCAGATCCTGGATGAGCTGGGGCTGGAGAAAATTGACGGAATGCTTTTCGATCTGGGCGTGTCCTCGCCGCAGCTGGACGACGCCGAACGAGGCTTTTCCTATATGAATGATGCGCCGCTGGACATGCGCATGGACCGTACGGCTGCCCTGACGGCCCGGGAAGTGGTCAACTTCTGGAGCTATGAAGAGCTGCGTCGGATCCTTTTCGAGTACGGCGAGGAGCGCTACGCCCCGGTGATCGCCAAGAACATCGTCCGGGAGCGGGAGGCAGCGCCCATCGAGACCACGCTCCGGCTGACGGAGATCATCAAAAAGGCCATGCCCCCTGCCGCCCTGCGGGAGAAGCAGCATCCGGCCAAGCGCAGTTTCCAGGCCATCCGCATCGCCGTCAACGGTGAGCTGGACGAGCTGGAACCCATGATGGAAGCGGCGGCTGACCGGCTGAATCCCGGCGGTCGACTGGCGGTCATTTCCTTCCACTCGCTGGAGGACCGCATCATTAAGAAAACCATGCAGCGGCTGGCTACCGGCTGTACCTGCCCGCCGGAATTCCCGGTGTGCGTGTGCGGCAAACAGCCTAAAATGAAACTGGTCACCCGCAAGCCTGTGGTCTCCACGGCGGCGGAGTTGGAGTATAACCCCCGTGCCCGCAGTGCCAAGCTGCGTGTGGCGGAAAAAGTGTAAGAAAAAAGAGAGAGAAAGGAGCTCTTGGCCATGGCAGAACTGAAGAAGAAACCCGATGGTCCTGTCTACGGGAATCTGGCATATGATCTGGACTTTTTGGTCACAGAGCGTGCCTTGGAAGAAGCGGGGCAGATGCCCCAACGGCAGCAGCCGGAAATTGAGCGGCGGCAGCGCCGACAGGAAGCGCAGCGGCCCCGTCCGCAGCAGCAGCCGGCGGCACAGCCCAAAGTGCATGCCTCGCCGCTGGTGCTGGGCAGCGTGGCAGTACTGGCCGTGCTGGTGGTGGTCCTGCTGATGGGCTGCGTGCAGCTGAGCCAGATCTCTCTGCATGTGTCGCAGATGAGAACGGAACTGGACAAGCTGACCACCGAACAGGTGGAGCTGCTGACCCAATATGAGCAGACCTTTGAACTGGCTACCGTGAAGGAGGCCGCTGAGGCCGCCGGTATGAGCAAGCCCTCTGCCGGTCAGATCGAATACGTGGATCTGGGCGGCAGCGACACGGCTGTGGTCTATACAGCCGGCAGTGACGGCGTGCTGGATCACACCATTGCTTCTGTCAAAAACGGTCTGCTGGCGCTGGTGGAATATTTCAAGTAAGCGCCGCCATATAGTAAACATGCGCAAGGAGTAAGAAGGTGACTTCTTGCTCCTTGCTTAACTTCCGGCCGATGAACTGCCTGCGGCGGATGCCGGTACCGATACGAACAGGAGGAGCGCTGTGGCCAACCAACCGAACCGAAAGAACGAGACAAAACGCAATACGAGCCGCATGATGCAGACGCGCACCTTTGTGCTGATGCTGGCCCTGGGTGTGGGTGTGTTCCTGCTGGTGTTTGCCAAGCTGTTTGAACTGCAGATCCTGCGCCATGAGGAGCTGCAGGGCAAGGCTCTGAGTCAGCAGACCCAGAGCACCGAGATCACCGCCACCCGCGGCACCATTTACGACCGTGGCGGCAACATTCTGGCCATTTCGGCCACGGCGGAGACCATTTTCCTCTCCCCGCTGGAGCTGGCCGAGGAACTGGCCAAGGAGGACACCACCTGGACGGCCGATTTTCTGGCGGAGAATTTGGGACGGATACTGGACATCAACACCGAGAGTATCCTGCAGAAGATGGAGCGTACCTACTCCCAGTATGAAGTGATCAAGCTGCGGGCAGAGGAGTCTGTGGCTAACGAAGTGCGCAAGTTCCTCAACGAAAACGAGATCCACGGCGTGTACATGGTGACCGACGCCAAGCGCTACTATCCCTACAGCTCGCTGGCCTCCCACATTGTGGGTTTTGTGGGTACGGAGAATACGGGCCTGTACGGTCTGGAAGCCCGCTACGAAGAAAAACTGGCCGGTGAGACCGGCTTGGTGATCACGGCCAACGAGATGCTCTATTCCTACGAGCAGTATTACGGCGCCGAGAACGGCAGCGATCTGGTGCTGACGCTGGACACCACGGTGCAGTACTATCTGGAAAGTGCGCTGGCGGAGATGGCTGACAAGTACGAGGCGGCGGAGGGCGCCACCGGTATTGTGATGAACGTTAATACCGGCGCCATTCTGGGCATGGCCTCCTATCCCGACTACGACCTGAACAACTTCTCCCAGATCCGAGATGAGAAGCTGAAAGCGGCTGTGGCCAACGGCAGCGCCTCTCTGGGCGATATGCAGCTGCGTCAGTGGCGCAACAAGACCCTCAACGACACCTACGAGCCCGGTTCCACCTTCAAGATCCTGACGCTGGCGGCGGCACTGGAGGAAGGTGCCATCACCATGAACAGCACCTACGATTGTCCCGGCTACATCAGGGTCTCCGGCGAGACCATCAAGTGTACCGGCACTCATCGCCATCAGTCGCTGCAGCAGACGGCGGCCAACTCCTGCAACCCTGCCTTCATCAGCTACGGCCTGAAGCTGGGTACGGAGAAGTTCTATGAGTACATGGACGCCTTTGGCCTGATGAGCGGCTCCGGCGTGGATCTGGATGGCGAAGCCACCGGCATTTTCATTTCCCCGGATCATTTTACCCAACTGGATCTGGCCTGCTATGCGTTCGGCCAGAACTTCAATGTGACCCCCATCGCCCTGATCGCAGCCCAGGCGGCCTGCGTCAACGGCGGCTATCTCCATACGCCTTACGTGGTGGAGCAGGTGCTGGGCGACGACGGCACTGTGCTTTACCAGCATGATACCACGCCCATCCGGCAGGTGGTCAGCGAGGAGACCTCTCAGAAGGTGCGTCAGTGCCTGGAATACGTGGTGTCCAACGGTACGGGCCGCAACGGTCAGGTCACCGGCTACCGCATCGGCGGCAAGACCGGTACGGCCGATAAGGGCCAGACCGGCGAAGTGGTGGTGTCTTTCGCCTGCTTTGCCCCGGCGGATGACCCGGAGATCATCATGCTGCTGACGGTGGATACCCCGGGCCGCAATACCGGCACCTATCCTTCCGGCGGCGCCATGGTGGCCCCCATGGCCAGCTCCATCATGTCTGAGATCCTGCCCTATCTGGGCATTGAGCCTTCCTATTCCGCACAGGAACTGCTGGGTGCTGACACCAGCGTACCCAACGTAGTGGGCCTGTCGGTGAGCGAGGCCAAAAATCGACTGAAAAATAAGGGATTTGCCTATAAAGTGGTGGGTGACGGCGACGAAGTGACCGATCAGACACCGGCCGGCAGTGCGGTGATCCCCGGCAAATCCACGGTGATCCTCTATGCCGGCGAGGAAAAACCGGACAGCAAGTGTACCGTTCCTGCTTTGGTGGGCAAAACGCCTGCCGAGGCAAATGTAGCCGCCACCAATGCAGGCATCCTTCTGCGCTTTACCGGCACCACGGCCAGTGCGTCGGGCAGTATCCGTGTGCTGAGCCAGTCGGTGGAAGTGGGCACCAAGGTCGAAGCCGGAACGGTGATTTCCGTTCAGCTGGGCGATACCGCAGTGATCGACTAAGTGCTTGGAAAGGAGCAGCGCTAAGATTGAAGCTGAAGGCTTTACTTCGCGATGTACAGATCACAACCGTCTGCGCCGATGCTGCGGCGGAGATTCTGGGTGTCAGCTATGATTCCCGAACCACCGCACCCGGCGACCTCTTTGTCGCCGTTCCCGGCGCACAGTGCGACGGCAGCTGCTTTATCACACAGGCAATGGACAGAGGCGCAGCCTGCGTTGTCTGTCAGCAGCCACCCGAGGGGGATGCCCCCTATGTGGTGGTCCCCTCCGCCCGGCGGGCGTTGGCGGTGATCGCCGCCAACTGGTTTGGCCGCCCAGCGGAAGAAATGACGATGGTGGGTGTGACCGGCACCAACGGGAAAACCACCACCACCGTACTGATCAAACATATCCTTGAGCAGAAGGCCGCCGCCCGGGTGGGCCTGGTGGGCACCGTGGAGAATATGGTGGACCGCCGTTCTCTGCTCAGTGAACGAACGACCCCCGGGGCGTGGGAACTGCAGCGGCTGCTGCGCCATATGGCTGACAACGGCTGCAGCCATGTGGTGATGGAAGTATCCTCCCATGCGCTGGCGTTGGATCGGGTGTACGGCATCCGCTTTGCTGTGGGGCTGTGTACCAACCTGACCCAGGATCATCTGGATTTTCACGACACCATGGAGCGTTACTGTGCCGCCAAGGCACGGCTGCTGCGCTCGTGCGACGGTGCTGTGTGCAACGCCGATGATCCGTGGACGCCTCTGCTGCTGCAGGGCAGCACCTGCCCCCGCTTTACCTTTGGCATGGGGGAGGGGGCTGATCTGCAGGCCCGGGAGGTACAATATCTACCCGATCGGGTGGATTTTGTGGCAAAAACTCCGTGGGAAGAGCAACTTTTCACCTATGCTGTGCCGGGCAGCTTCAGCGTGTACAATGCGCTGGCGGCCACGGCGGTATGCTCCCGGCTGGGAGTGTCGCTGGCGGACTGCGCCGAAGTGCTGGGCCGTGACCGGGGCGCCCGGGGCCGCATGGAAGTGGTACCCACGCCGCAGCGGGACTATACGGTGCTGATCGACTACGCCCACACGCCCGATGCGCTGGAAAATGTGCTGACGGCGGTGCGTGCCTTTACTGCAGGCCGGGTGATCGCCGTGTTTGGCTGCGGCGGCGACCGGGATCGGGCCAAGCGTCCGCTGATGGGCGCCATTGCGGCGCAGCTGGCCGATGTGGCGGTGGTGACCACCGACAATCCCCGCAGCGAAGAGCCAATGGCCATCATCCGGGAGATCGTGGCCGGCATGGGCGAGACGGAGCCGGTGGTGATCGAGGATCGGCGGGCGGCTGTCCGCTGGGCGCTGGAGCACGGTGCACCGGGCGATGTCATCGTTTTGTGCGGCAAAGGCCACGAACCGTATCAGGAGGTACGGGGACAGCGATGCCGACTGGACGAGCGGGAGATCGTGGCAGAATATCTGAAAGAACGGTAAGTTAAAATAAAGAGAACCAACGAAAAACCGCCTGCGGGCGGCGAGAGGAGAATCACCATGAAGATCATTTTGGCGGCTGTGATCAGCTTCGTTATTTCGGCTGTGGCGGGTAAGCTGCTGCTTCCGGCGCTGGTAAAGCTGAAGGTGGGCCAGAGCATCAAGGAGATCGGCCCCACCTGGCACATGAATAAGCAGGGTACGCCCACCATGGGCGGTCTGATGTTTATCATCGGCATTTTCATCACCATTTTTGTGCTGGGCTGGCAGGGCATGCTGGCGGGAGATTACTCCCATCTGTACGTCTTTGGCTTTGCGCTGGTCTTCGGCGTCATCGGCTATATCGACGACTATCAGAAGGTCAAGCGCAAGCAGAACACCGGTCTGACCAGCCGCCAGAAGTTTTTGCTGCAGTTGGCTGCGGCGGTGGCCTTCCTGTGCCTGATGCGCTTTGAAGGCATGCTCAGCCCCAACCTGTATATCCCCTTCCTGCAGACTGAGCTGGTACTCAACTGGGTGGTCTACCTGATTTTTGCCGCCTTCGTTATCGTGGGTACCGTCAACTCCGTCAACATTACCGACGGTCTGGACGGTCTGTCCAGCAGCGTGACGGTGCCTGTGGCGCTGTTCTTTGCTGTGATGGGCGGCTACTGGGGTCACTATGAGCAGCTGGGCATCTTCGGCGGCGCCATGGTGGGCGGTCTTTTCGCCTTCCTGATCTACAACCACTATCCTGCCAAGGTGTTCATGGGCGATACCGGCTCGCTGTTTCTGGGCGGCGCCGTGGCGGCTTTGGCCTTTGCCTACGACATGCCTCTGGTGCTGATCCTGGTGGGTATCGTTTACATCTGTGAAACCATGTCCGATATCATTCAGGTGGGCTACTTCAAGCTGACCCACGGCAAGCGCTTTTTCAAAATGGCGCCGCTGCACCATCACTTTGAGATGTGCGGCTGGAAAGAAACCAAGGTGGTGGCCGTATTTACCACCGTCAGCGCCATCTTCTGCGTGCTGGCCTTTTTGGGCGTGATGGGCCGTTACGTCGCCTGAGGCAACAACGGATAAAACTTGTGAAAGGAGGGGAATCTCTGTGACGAGAGACGAATACCGTGCCCAGCGTGATCTGCAGCAGCGGCGTCGTGAACAGAAACGAAAAGCAAGAGAAGCGAACAAGGGATCCATGGATCTGCCGTTCCTGCTGTTGGTGCTGCTGCTGACGGCCATTGGTCTTGTGATGCTGTTCTCCGCCAGCTTCCCCTCGGCCTATGCAGAAAGCGGCGACGCTGCATACTATGTCAAGCGTCAGGCGATCTTTGCACTGCTGGGTTTGGGCTCCATGGTGGCCATGGGCAAGATCGACTATCACCGACTGCGCGGTACGCCGACGCTGCTGATGATCGTTTCGTTCTGCCTGCTGCTGTTGGTTGTTATTCCCGGCGTGGGCATTACCGTCAATAACTCAACCCGTTGGCTGGGTATTCCGGGCGTTTTCACCTTCCAACCCTCGGAGATCGCCAAGCTGGCAGTGATCGTTTATTTTGCCAACAGCATTTCCCGCAAAGGGAAGCAGATGGAGAATTTCCGTGACGGCGTGGTTCCCTATGCGGTGATCCTGCTGATTCTGGCGATCCTGCTGATGCTGGAGCCCCACCTGTCCTGCACCGTTATCATCATGGGTATCGGTATCCTGATGATGGTGGTGGGCGGCATGAAGCGCTGGCTGGTGGCTTTGGGCTTCGGCGGCGTAGGCGTCGTGGCGGTGACCTATGTCAAGCTGGTGGAGGCCGGTATCCTGAAGTACGGCGCCAACCGTATCCTTATGTGGCACGACCCCTGGCTGCAGTATTACGACGGCGGCTACCAGATGGCCCAGAGTTTGATCTCTATCGGTTCCGGCGGCCTGCTGGGCGTGGGCTTCGGTAAGGGACGGCAGAAGTTCTCCTTCCTGCCTGAGGAACACAACGACTTTATCTTTGCCATTATCTGTGAGGAGCTGGGTCTCATCGGCGCCAGCATCATTATCCTCATCTTTGTTTTGCTGATCCTGCGCGGCTTCTGGATCGCCCTTCATGCCCGTGACCGCTTCGGCATGCTGCTGGTGGTGGGCTGCATGACGCAGATCGCCCTGCAGACGTTTCTGAACATGGCGGTGGTGACCAGCCTTTTGCCGGCTACCGGCATTTCGCTGCCGTTCTTCAGCTACGGCGGCACGGCACTGGCGCTGCAGCTGTTTGAAATGGGCATTGTGCTGAGCGTTTCACGACAGATCCCGGCTCCACAGAACGGGTAAGGAGGAAAGCGAATGAATGTGATTTTTACTTGCGGCGGCACGGCGGGCCATGTGAATCCTGCGCTGGCCCTGGCCGGTTACATGCGCAAGCTGGACAGCAGCACCAGGGTGCTGTTCGTGGGTACGCCCGACGGCATGGAAAAAGGACTGGTGGCCAAGGCCGGCTACGACTTCCGCGGCGTGGAAGTGTCCGGCTTCTCCCGGTCCCTGAGCGTGGCTGGTTTGAAGCACAATCTGCGCACGGTGAAGCGTCTGATGACGGCACCGGCGGCAGCCAAGGCCATCCTGCGGGAATTCAAGCCCGGTCTGGTGGTGGGTACCGGCGGCTACGCCAGCTTCCCCATGGTGAAGCAGGCGGCGGCTCAGGGTATCCCCACGGCGGTGCATGAGTCCAACATGGTGCCGGGTCTGACCACCAAGATGCTGGAGAATTTTGCCGACCGCATCATGGTGGGCTTTGAAGACTGCCGTGCGCTGTACCGCAATCCGGAGAAGATCGTAGTCACCGGCACGCCGGTGCGGGGCGATTTCTTTGATCTGACCCGTGAGGAAGCCCGGGCAGCACTGGGTTTGAGCGACGAGCGCCCGCTGCTGGTGTCCTTCTGGGGCAGTCTGGGCGCCAGTACCATGAACGAGAAAATGCTGGACTTCTTCGCCGCTGAGGTGGCGGAGGGCCAGCCCTTCCACCACATCCACGCTGTGGGTTCTTCCGGCTGGCAGAAGATGCAGGCGGAACTGGCGGCTCGTGGCCTGAACGACCGGCCCGGTCTGGATGTGCGGGAGTATATCCACAACATGGCCACCGTGATGGCGGCGGCCGATCTGGTGCTGTGTCGCGGCGGCGCATCCACCGTCAGCGAGCTGACGGCCCTGGGCAAGCCGGCGGTGATGGTACCGTCTCCCTATGTGACCAACAACCATCAGGAGAAGAACTGCCGCATTCTGGAGCGCCACGGCGGCGCTGTGGTGATGCTGGAGCAGGAACTGTCCGCAGACGAACTGTACACCACGGCCCGGGATATTCTGGCCGATGCCAAGAAGCGTCAGGCCATGAGCGAGGGAATGCTCTCGCTGGGCATCCGGGACGCCACGGAGCGGATCTACGAAACAGTCGTGGCCCTTTGCCGGTAAGAACAGGCACCGTGCGCCCCTCTGTGCCATAAGATGGCATAGAATTGCGAGGAAAGGCGGCGCATGTATGAGCTGTTTTGCTGTGGAGGGAGGCCGGCCTCTGGTCGGCGAATTAACGGTGCAGGGCGCAAAAAACAGCGTTCTGCCCATTCTGGCGGCGTCGGTGATGAGCGGCGGCGTCTGCCGGATCCGTGGTTGTCCCCGTCTGAGCGATGTGGATACCACCACGGAGATTTTGCGCCATCTGGGCTGTGAGACCCGGTGGGAAGGGGAGGACCTGCTGGTGGACGCCACCTGCGTCACCGGCTGTCAGATCCCGGAGCATCTGATGCGGCGCATGCGCTCATCGGTGATCTTTCTGGGCGCTGTCCTGAGCCGGTGCGGTCGGGCGGAAATATCCTATCCCGGCGGCTGCGAGTTGGGGCCACGGCCCATTGATCTGCATTTGTCAGCCCTGCGGACCCTGGGCGCTGCGGTGTGCGAGCGCTGCGGTGTGCTGCGCTGCGCCGGGAAGCTGCGGGGCGCAGAGATCGTGCTGTCGCTGCCCAGCGTGGGGGCGACGGAGAATGCCATGCTGGCGGCCTGCGGTGCAGAAGGCACCACCATGATCTGCAATGCGGCCCGGGAACCGGAGATCTGCGACCTGCAGGCATTTTTGCGCAGCTGCGGTGCATCGGTCCATGGGGCCGGCAGCTCCACCATCGTGGTGGAGGGCGGTAAGCCGCTCCACGGCTGCGACCATGGCCTCATCGGTGACCGGATCGTGGCCTCTACATATCTGGCATCCGCTGCCGGGGCCGGCGGCGACATTTGCCTGCGGGGCATTGACTGCCGCCATCTGTCTACGGTGACGACGGCGCTGATGCAGTCCGGGTGCGAAATACGCTGCGAAGAGGACTGCGTCCGCCTGCGCTCCACAGGGAAGCTGCGGGCCATCGCACCGGTGCGGACCTGCCCCTATCCCGGTTTTCCGACGGACGCACAGGCGGTGCTGATGGCAGCGCTGCTGCGTGCTGAGGGAACCACCATGTTCGTGGAGAATATGTTTGACAGCCGTTACCGCCATGTGGCGGAGCTGCGGCGCATGGGCGCCGACATCCGCACGGAGGGGCGTGTGGCGCTGGTGAGCGGCGTGCAGGAACTGCACGGCGCTCAGGTCTGTGCCACCGATCTGCGGGGCGGCGCAGCGTTGATTGCAGCAGGATTACAGGCCCGGGGCATCACCCGGGTGGGAAAAACTGCACATATCCGGCGGGGATACGCCGACATTGTCGGCGACCTGCGCCGTTTGGGTGCGGAGGTCCGGGAAGAACCGTGAACCGCCGCCAAATAACGTAAGAAAGGACAGACGCCATGGCCGGTCGAAAGAAACACAATCGCAGACGCAGACGGGGCAGCTTTGCGCCCCTGTATAAGCTGCTGTGTCTGGCGCTCATCATGGGCGCCGTTGCGGCGGCCA
Source organism: Oscillospiraceae bacterium (assembly GCA_017415775.1). Classification (GTDB taxonomy): domain Bacteria; phylum Bacillota; class Clostridia; order Oscillospirales; family Oscillospiraceae; genus Vescimonas. Next base: position 3,322 of record JAFQFC010000022.1, on the reverse strand, counting down.
TGGCAGTCTTTTTCAAGGCGGAGAAGATCGAAGTCAGCGGCAACAGCCGCTATACCGCCCAGCAGGTGGTGGATGTCTGCGGCGTAGAGCAGGGTGACAACCTGTTCTTTATGAATAAGTATGAGGTGGCGGGCCGCATCAGCCAGGCGCTGCCCTATGTGGAGTCGGTCAGCATCAACCGCAAGCTGCCCGAAAGCCTGCGCATCCGGGTGACGGAGTGCGTGTGCGACGTTGCGCTGGAGCAGGCGGGCGGCGTGTGGCTGCTGTGTCAGACCGGCAAAGTGGTGGATTTTGTGGAAGTGAAGCCGGAAGGCAGCGCTGTGGTCACCGGTGTGACGCTGGCTGAGCCTGCGGTAGGCGGATCGCTGGCTGCCGCTGAGGGCAGCGAAGCGGCTCTGGCGGAGCTTCGTGCCCTGCTGGACCACCTGCGTGCCAAGGGAATGCTGGCCGATGTGCAGGAGATCCATCTGGAGCGGGAGGACTGCGTCAGCTTCCGCTATCTGGATCGGCTGAACGTGGAGATCCCCTGGGAATCGGATCTGGATTACAAGCTGGATTTTCTGGCCGCCGTGGTGGCGAAGCTGGAGGATTACGAAACCGGCACGCTGAAAATGATGGTGGACGGTGAAGCACGGCTGCTGAACGAATGATGCAAAGAAATCCGGGGAAATTGCCCCGGAACACTTGACGGGCCGGACAAAGCGTACTACAATAATATAAATACTCTATATTGGGGTTACTGTCGGATAATCTGTCTTTGACATACAATTTGTAGCAGGAGGAACCATCATGGCTTTTGGATTTGAAACCGGTCCCGAAAACGTCGTCAGCATTAAGGTCGTTGGCGTCGGCGGCGGTGGTAATAACGTGGTGAACCGCATGGTGTGCTCTGGCACCAAGGGCGTTGATTTTATTGCGATCAATACGGACAAGCAGGCGCTCAATGCATCCAGCGCCAACTATAAGATCCAGATCGGCGAAAAGCTGACCCACGGCAAGGGCGCCGGCTCCAATCCCGAGGTGGGCAAGAAGTCTGCTGAGGAGAGCCGCAGCCAGATCGCCAAGGCGCTGGAAGACACCGATATGGTGTTCGTCACCGCCGGTATGGGCGGCGGCACCGGCACCGGCGGCGCTCCCATCGTGGCTGAGATCGCCCGTGAGATGGGCATCCTGACCGTGGGCGTTGTCACCAAGCCCTTTGGCTTTGAAGGTCCCCGCCGCATGCGCGCTGCCGAGGCAGGCATCGAGAACCTGCGTGACAAGGTGGACTCTCTGGTCATTATTCCCAACGAGCGTTTGAAGCTGGCCACCGATCAGAAGATCACCTTCGCCAACGCTTTCGAGATCGCTGACGATGTGCTGCGTCAGGCGGTGCAGAGCATTTCCGATCTGATCCGTGATACCGGCTTTATCAATCTGGACTTTGCCGACGTGTCCGCCATTATGAAGGACGCCGGTCTTGCCCACATGGGCGTGGGCCGTGCTGCCGGCAAGGGCAAGGCTGAGGAGGCCGCCCGCATGGCCATTTCCAGTCCTCTGCTGGAGACCTCCATCAACGGCGCCAAGGGCGTGCTGATCAACGTCACCGGCTCCATGGACATCGGTCTGGAGGAAGTGGAGCAGGCCGCTACCCTGGTGCAGCAGGCGGTCCATCCCGATGCGCTGACCATCTTCGGCGCCACCTTCGACGATACGCTGGAAGACGAGATCCGTGTCACCGTCATTGCCACCGGCTTTGCCGACGGCAAGGAAGAGGAAGCTCCCGCCGCTGCGCAGGCTGCTTCCGAAGCGCCTGCCGCTCCCGTGGCACTGAACGAGGAGGAAGGCGAGCATGCCGCTGAAGAGAGCGAAGTGGACCGTGCCTTCGGTGATATTCTGGACATCTTCAACCGCAAGTTCTAAAAGAAAAAACTGGCAGCGCCGCAGGGATTTTCCTGCGGCGCTTTTTTGCGCTTGTTTTCAAAAGGGTTTTCGTTTTTGGCGTTTCATCCTTTTTTTAACGGGGAAAGGAAACAAAAAATCGAGCAAATTAACGCTGTCGCCGGCGACAAAAACAAAACGAGAGGTGATGGTGATGCATGAAATGCGAAACAAATACCGCCGCACAGCGGCGGCATGGCTGGCAGCGCTTTTCTGTTGCAGCCTTAGCATCTCGCCTGCGTGGGCGGTGGAAGAGACGAAGACCCTGATCCCCGTGGGCAAGGCGGTGGGCATCAAACTCTTTGCCGATGGCGTGCTGATCGTGGACACTTCGGAGGTGTCCTGCGGCGGCGATGCCGTTTCCCCGGCAGAGGACTGCGGCTTGAAGGAAGGGGACCTGATCCTCAAAGCCAATGGCGAAAAAATCCAGTCAACGGAGCATATGCAGTCCATCCTGCAGGACAACGGCGAAGATGCCATGGTACTGGCGGTGCAGCGGGGCAGCCGCCACATGGAGGTGTCCGTCACTCCGGTACGCTGCGACGACGGCAAATGCCGCCTGGGCGCATGGATCCGGGACAGCATGGCCGGTGTGGGAACGCTGACCTACTACGATCCGGAAAGCGGCACTTACGGTGCGCTGGGTCACGGCATCAATGATGTGGATACGGCGCAGCTGATGCCCCTTGCTTCCGGTTCCATCATGGAGACCACCGTCAAGTCGGTGCGTAAAGGGACCTCGGGCAGTCCCGGCGAGCTGAAGGGCGACTTTTCCGTGCAGCGGGATGTGGGTACCCTTTGGGCCAACACGGACAGCGGCGTCTTTGGTACCGTGTCGGACGGGACTTTTTTGGATGAGAGCCGGGCGCTGCCGGTGGCAAAACGGCAGGAGATCCGCACCGGTCCGGCCACCATTCTTTCCACTGTCAGCGGCGACCGGACAGAGGAATACGCCGTGGAGATCGTGCGGCTCTATGGCGGCGACCAGCCTACTCGCAACCTGCTGCTGCGGGTGACGGATGAGCGGCTGCTCAGCACCACCGGCGGCATCGTGCAGGGGATGTCGGGTTCTCCAATCGTGCAAAATGGCAAGTTAGTTGGAGCTGTTACGCATGTTTTAGTAAATGATCCTACACGGGGTTATGGGATATTTATTGAGAATATGTTAGAAGCAGCGGGATAAATGTTTTGCCAGGGGCGGTTTGCCCCTGGCATTTTTCGGCATTGTTTATTTTTCGCTCGTAGATGCAAAGTAGGTTCCTTACCTGTTCATCATTAAAACCTTATTTATCCATTGTATGGTTTGCTCAATAACATCATTTGCTTTAGATTCGTTAGGCATTAGAACATTAAAAGTATGATTGGAGTTTTTTACGATTACAGTCTTGCTGTTTTCATTTTT
>JAFQFC010000021.1 GCA_017415775.1 Oscillospiraceae bacterium | reverse complement strand
TGTGGGGCCGAAGGTGTAGACATCGCCGAAAGCCATAGCGAAGTTCTCGGCGTTCAGCTGGCCGGAGACGGTCAGGCTGGTCTGCTTGCCGAAGAAATCCTGGCTCCAGTCGATGCTGCCGTCCTCCAGACGGGGGGGATTGTTCATGTCCAGCGTGGTGACCTGGAACATCTCGCCTGCGCCCTCACAGTCGCTGCCGGTGATAATGGGGGTGTTGATATACACGAAGCCGCGGTCCTGGAAGAAGGTGTGGACAGCGTGGGCCGCCACGGAGCGGACACGGAAGGTGGCGGAGAACAGGTTGGTGCGGGGACGCAGATGCTGAATGGTGCGCAGGAACTCCACGCTGTGACGCTTCTTCTGCAGGGGATAGTCGGGGGTGGACTTGCCTTCCACCTCGATGGAGGCGGCCTTCACTTCCAGAGGCTGCTTGGCGCCGGGGGTCAGCACCACGGTGCCGGTGACGATCAGGGCGGCGCCCACGTTCTGGGAAGCGATCTCCTTATAGTTTTCCAGCTCCTCGGCGCTCATGACCACCTGCAGATTCTTGAAGCAGGAGCCGTCGTTGAGCTCGATAAAGCCGAAGGTCTTCATGTCGCGGATGGTGCGGGCCCAGCCGCCCACGGTGACGGTCTGGCCGCCCAGCTGCTCGCTGTCGGCGAAAATGGCCGCAATTTTGGTCAAGTTCATATCTTTCACCTGTTGTTTCTCATATTTTACTGCCCATAGCAGTAACCATTATACACTAACGACGTATTATAACCCTTTTTCTTCCACTTTACAAGGGGGAATCTTGCGGAAAGGCAAATTGTTGTGATAAAATAAAGCAAAAACCGACGTGAGATTTTGGAACGGAATCTGTCTTGATAGGTAAGGAGGTGAAGTCCATGGAAGACGAAAAGATCATCGAATTGTACTGGCAGCGGCAGGAGGGGGCTATCACTGTTACGGAGGAGAAATATGGCCCGTACTGCACCGCCATCGCCGATCGTATCCTGCACAGCGTCCGGGACACGGAGGAGTGCGTCAACGACACGTGGTTGGCGGCCTGGAACGCCATGCCGCCCCATCGTCCCTCCATTCTCAGCGCTTTTCTGGGCAAGCTGACCCGCAATCTGGCCTTCAACCGCTATGCCCGCAATCGGGCGGAGAAGCGTGGTGGTGGGGAAATAGAACTGGTATTGGACGAGCTGGCAGAGGTGGTCTCCGGCAGCGAGGATGTGCAGGGTGAGCTGGAACGGCGGGAGCTGGTCCGGGAGATCAATGCCTTTCTGCAGGCTCTTGACGTCAAAAAGCGGAACCTCTTTCTGCAGCGTTACTGGTATGCCCACAGCGTGGGCGACATTGCTGCCCGGTGGGGCATGAAGGAGACTACCGTTTCTATGGCACTGCACCGCTTGCGCCGCGATCTGCAGCAGCATCTTACGGAAAGGGGATTTGCGCTGTGACGAAAGAGCAGTTGTTCGACGCCATCGGCGGCGCAGAGGAGAACTATATCCGTGATGCCGGGGAAGAAAAGAGGCGGAAAAGCCCGTGGGCCAAATGGGCTGCTCTGGCGGCTTGCCTTGTCCTTGTGGTGGGTGCGGTGCTGGCGTTGGAACTGTCCGAGAAGATGCCGGCACAGGCTGGTCCGGCCGCTTTGGAATACAACGGCGTAAAGTACCTGCAGTCTGGCAGCGAACGGTACAGCACGGTGCTTTCCGAGCTGCCGGAAGGGTACAGCTTTGCCGGAACCATGATGTATGGGGAACAGGGGGAGCGGTCGTTCTACACCAACCCGGAGGAATCCCTGTGGGTCTATGTGTACTGCACGGTCTACAGCAACAACAGCTATCAGCCGCCAAAAATGGCCTATGTCCGTTTTGTGGATGCACGGCTGCGCAATGCCGAGATGATCTGTTATGAGGGGCGGCTTTACATCGGTATGATGACTACAAACATCTGGCACAGTGAAGAGGCCGATGTGGAACAGGCGCTGTATGATGCGCTGGAAGCGGAGTTTGATCTTGCCTTTGAGGGCGCAGCACCGGAAGGCTTTGTCTGTCTGGGTGAGGTGGAGTATACCGGGCCGGACACGATTCCCAATGGCGCTCTGGCGGGTAACATCAAGGCCGTTGTCTGGGTTCACCCCGATCGTCCGGAGCTGCTGCTGAAGGAGACTTACAGTCACACCTATAAGGAGCCGGGAAAACTGGAGCAACACCATGAGGGATTTGAAGTATTTGCCCTTTACACCGGACCGTTGGCGTAAGAAACACATACGAAAAAAGCACGCCTGCGGGCGTGCTTTTTTCGTTAGAATATCGATTTGCTGTCATTTTCCTGTTGACATGCGCATATGCCATGCTATAATAAACATGTGATTAAACGCTAAAGTTTTGTTTACGAGGTGACGGTATGACCCAGCGTGAACGACAGATCCTGAATTGGATCAAGGAAAACCCCATGATCTCCCAGCAGGAGCTGGCAGACAAGGCCGGCATCACCCGCTCCAGTGCGGCGGTGCACATTTCCAACCTGATGAAAAAGGGCTACATTTCCGGCAAGGGCTACATTGTCCGCACGGCGCCCTACGTTACGGTGGTGGGCGGCGTGAATATGGACATCGGCGGCCGCTCGGCATCCCCGCTGGTGGACCGGGACTCCAACCCCGGCCAGGTGCGCATGAGCCTTGGCGGCGTGGGCCGCAACATTGCCCATAACATGGCCCTGCTGGGCGTGGATGTGAAGATGCTGACGGCCCTGGGCGACGACCTGTACGCCCAGAAGATCGGCGCCAGCTGCGCCGAACTGGGCATCGACCTGTCCCACTCTCCGGTGATCCCCGGCGGCCACACCTCCACCTATCTCTTTATCAATGACGAGAACGGCGATATGGCGCTGGCGGTGTCCGACATGGACATCTGCAAGCAGATCACGCCGGAGCTGCTGGCATCCCGCCGTGCGCTGCTGGACGGCAGCCAGATCGTGGTGGTGGACACCAACATCCCCGAAGAGAGCATCCGCTGGCTGGCGGAAAACTGTCGTGCGCCGTTGTTTGTGGACCCTGTGTCCACCATCAAGGCCGAGAAGCTGCGCAGCGTCCTGGGCAGTATCCACACCCTCAAGCCCAACCGCATTGAGGCGGAGCTTCTGTCCGGCGTGGCCATCCGGGATACCGAAAGCCTGCGTCTGGCGGCCAGGAAGCTGCTGGATACCGGCATGCACCGGGTCTTTATCTCCCTGGGCGGCGACGGTGTCTACGCCGCCGACCGCACCACCGGCACCGAGGTACAGCTGCCGGTCCTGCCCGGTGAAATAGTCAATACCACCGGCTGCGGCGACGCCTTCATGGCAGCCATTGCCTGGGCTTACCTGCAGGGCACCGACCTGCAGAACACCGCTCTGTACGGCCTGGCGGCATCCGCTATCGCCATGGAGAGCGCTGATACCATCAACAGCCATCTCAGTGCTGAAGCCGTACAGCTGCGGCTGAATCAATAAGATAATAAGTAAAATAAACAATATATTAACCTAATGGAGGAAATCATCATGCTGAAGAAGTATCTGGACATTGCCCCCGAAGTCAAGAAAGCTCTGGACGAAGGCCGCCCTGTCGTGGCGCTGGAATCCACCATCATTTCCCATGGTATGCCCTACCCCCAGAACGTGGAGACCGCTCTGAAGGTGGAAGAGATCATCCGTGAGTGCGGCGCTGTGCCCGCCACCATCGCCATCATCGGCGGCCGTTTGAAGGCCGGCCTGAGCCGTGAGGAGATCGACTATCTGGGCAAGGAAGGCCTGAAGGTCACCAAGGCTTCCCGCCGTGACCTGCCCATTCTGGTGGCCAAGGGCGTGGACGGCGCCACCACCGTTGCTACCACCATGATGGTTGCCGCCATGGCCGGTATCAGCGTGTTCGCCACCGGCGGTATCGGCGGTGTGCACCGCGGCGCTGAGGTCACCATGGACATCTCCGCCGACCTGGAAGAGCTGGCCGAGACCCCCGTGATGGTGGTCTGCGCCGGTGCCAAGTCCATTCTGGATCTGGGTCTGACCCTGGAATATCTGGAGACCAAGGGCGTCACCGTGCTGGGCTACGGCACCGAGGAGCTGCCCGCCTTCTACACCCGCAAGAGCGGCTTCGGCGTGGACTATCGTATGGACAGCCCTGCTGAGATCGCCAAGGCTTTCTATGTCAAGCGGGTTCTGGGCCTGCGAGGCGGCATGCTGGTGACCAACCCCATCCCCGAGGAGTACTCCATGGATGCCGACGTCATCAACAGCGCCATCGAGAAGGCTGTTGCCGAGGCTGAGGAGCAGGGCATCCACGGTAAGGCCACCACGCCCTTCCTGCTGGCCAAGATCAAGGAGATCACCGGCGGCAGCTCTCTGGACTCCAACATCCAGCTGGTGTTCAACAATGCCCGTCTGGCTGCCGCCACTGCCTGCGAGCTGGCCGAGCTGACCAAGTAATGACGCCGCTGTACTGGGCGCTGCTGGGCTATCTGGCGGCTGTCAACCTGCTTGCCTTTACGGTCTACGGCGTCGACAAGCGCCGGGCGAAGAAGGACAAGCGCCGTGTGCCGGAGAAAACCCTCTTCCTGCTGGCCATCATCGGCGGCAGCGTGGGTGCTTGGGCAGGAATGTATACCTTCCGCCACAAGACCCGCCACTGGTACTTCGTCTGGGGCATCCCTGCCATTCTGCTGGTGCAGGTGGCTCTTGCCGTATGGCTGACGATGCAAAAGTGATGACAAAGCGGAATATTGTCGGTAAATAATACAAAATGTAAAAACCGCTCTCCGATTCGGAGAGCGGTTTTGCTTATTCCTTGGCGGCGGGGGCCAGTTCGTTCCACAGGGTGAAGCCCAGGATCAGCAAACCGCCCACAGCCTGCCACAGCGTCATGGATTCGCCCAGCACGGTGACGGAGATCAGCACGGCCACCAGCGGATCGATGTAGCTGAGGATGGCAGCCTTCTGGCCCGGCAGCTCCTTGAGAGAGGAGAAGTACAGGCAGTAGGTGACGCCGGTGTGGACAAGACCCACGATCAGCAGGTTGATCCATCCCTTGCCGCTGAGACTGCCCAGCGTGATGCCGCTGGTGGAGAGGACGTAGGGGATCAGGATCACGATGGCGGCAAGGAACTGCAGGAAGGTGCGGTGGATGCCTTCCACGTTCTTGATGAACTTATTGAGAAGGACCACGGCGGCGTAGAACACGGCGGCGCCCAGACCGAAGAGGATGCCGATCAGGTCCTGCCCGCCGCCCATATCGCCGATGCCGGTGATCAGCACCAGACCCACGGTGGACATGATGAAGCAGAGGATCTGCCGTCCGGTCAGCTTTTCTTTGAAAAGGAGGGGACACACCACGGTGACGATGACCGGGGCGAAATAGTAGCTCAATGTGGCGGCGGAGACGGTGGTGTACTTATAGGCTTCAAAGAGAAGGATCCAGTTGATGCCCATGGCCACGCCGGAGGCCAGCAGCAGGGGGACTTCCTTTTTGATTTTGGCGAAGGGGATCTTCTGGCCGGTGACAAGGAAAAAGGCGGCCAGCAGCAGTGCTGCCAGCACGGCACGGTACAGCGCCAGCTCGCCGGAGGAGACGGGGATATTGCGGACGAACAGGCCCAGCGTGCCGAAAACGGTCATGGCGGTGACCAGCGTCAGCCGGGGATCCATCTTTTTCTTCATAAGGTGGCCTCACGATCTGTCATGGGATGACGGAAATGATAGAAAGTATGATACCATGTCCCGCCCGCCCGGTCAACCGCCGGGAGGGAGCGGCGCATGAAAAAATACGGCACTGCCAGCGGGGCAGTGCCGTATTTGCATTTGGGAAGAGGGATCAGTCCACCGACTTCATGGACTCCACCATGTTGATCTTCCGCAGGCGGAAGTGCATGATGAAATTGACGAAGGCGGAGAAGGCGAAGGTCAGCACCACGGCCATGACAAAGCTGGGCCAGTAGATGTGGCGGCCGAACATGATGCTGTCCACCTCGGCGGTGGAGACCACGAACCGTGTCAGGATCACGCCAAGGCCCATGCCGATGCCGGTGCCGAGGATGGTGAGGAGAATGTTTTCACGGTAAATGTAGGCCGATACCTCGCCGTCATAGAAGCCCAGCACCTTCAGCGTGGCGATCTCACGGGTGCGCTCGGTGATGTTGATGTTGGACAGGTTATACTGCACCACGAAGGCCAGCAGACCTGCCGACACGATGATGAGGGCCACCACGTAGCCCAGATTATCGGTGATGCCGGTGAACTGCTCCAGCACATCCGCCACGGCGGAGACCATCTGCACCGACGTTTCCTCCAGCAGCTCCACCTTGAACTGCTGCATTTGCTCGGCGTCGGTCAGGTGGAGGATGACGCTGTTATACTCCGGCGCTGCGCCGAAGATGGCACGGTAGTAGTCCTCGGAAAGGTAAAGGAAATGGTCGGCGTAGTTTTCGGCAATGCCGGTGATGGTGAGTTCATAGGTATTGTGGTCGCTGTCACGGACGGTGACGGTGCCGCCCACTTCCAGATCCAGCAGAATGGCCAGCTTTTCCGTCACCACGGCGCCTTCGATCTGGGGCGTGATGACCTCACCGCTTTCCCGGTTCTGCAGCTGGATATAGTCGGTGAGGCGGGCGTAGTCCCGGGACACGGTGACATTCACCTCATGGTCCTTCTCTGTCCCCACAGCGTGAAGGGTCCGGCGAGCCTGAGGCATCCAGTCGGCCACCAGATGGTGGCTTTCCAGGAAGTCGTAGATCTCCTGCCGCTCTTCCTCGGTTTCCACGCTGAAACCGGCCAGAAGGTCGTAATGGAATACGTTTTCAAACTGGCAGCGGACGATGTCGTCAATGGCGTCCTGCAGGCCGTAGCCGGTGAGCACCAATGCGGCGCAGCCGGCGATGCCGATGAGGGTCATGCACACCCGCTTGCCGTAGCGGAACAGGTTGCGGGCGGTCACCTTATAGCTGAAGCTCAGGCGGCTCCACAGGGGCTTGATGTATTCCAGCGGGATGCGCTTACCGGCGGCGGGGGCCTTGGGCCGCATAATGGTGGCGGGCATCTGACGCAGCACACCGCGGCAGACGAAATAGGTGACAAGTCCCACGCACAGCAGGGCCACGGCGGCACAGCCGGCGGCAACCCCGATGTGGAAGGGGGTGAGGGGTGCAGGCAGGTCGTACATCATGCAGTAGGCGGTGATGATGACCGTGGGGAAGATGCGGAAGCCTGCCGCCAGACCCACAGCACAGCCCAGCGCCGTGGCGCTGAGGGAGTAGAGCATATACTTGCGGCGGATCCGGCTGTCGCTGTAGCCCAGGGCCTTGAAGGTACCGATCTCGGTGCGGTGTTCCTCCACCATGCGGGCCAGGGTGGTCATGCATACCAGCGTGGCTACCGCCAGGAAAAATACGGGGAACACGGCGGAGATGTTGTCCATGCGGTCGGCGTCGTCGCTGAATTCGGCAAAGCCGGGCTGGGCTTCGCTGCGGTCGTAGATGTACCACTTGGCCGGTTCCAGATCGGCCAGTGTCCGCTGCGCATCACCCAATTGCCGCTGGCCCCGGGCCAGCTCTGCCTCACCCTCGGCGATCTTCTCCCGGGCGTCGGCGGCCTCCCGGAGGAATTCTTCCTCCCCTTCGGCAAATTCTTTTTCGCCCTTTTCCAGCTCGGCTCTGGCGTCATTGAGTTCCTGACGTCCGGCGGACTGGGCCTGCTGCAGCTGCTGCTGACCGTTATCCAGCGCCCGCTGTGCATCGTCCAGCTGCGCCTTGAAATCCTTGAGCTGTGCCTGCGTTTCGTCCAGCTGCACCTTGGCAGCATCGATCTGAGCCCGGCCGTCGGCCACCTTGGCCTTCATTTCGTTGAAATAGGCGGTCAGGGCGGCGTGGGCGGCGGCCACCTTTTCGGGGGTGGCGGTGGAGTAGGGGGCGCCGTCATACATCATGTCACCGAAGCCCATGGAGTTGCCGTTCTCGTCGGGGAACCGGTTCATGTCCGGGGTGATGGAGGTGGCATGATACTGAAGGGTCGCCCAGCCGGTGGGGGTGGAAGTGTCCAGCCCTTCCATCATGGTCAGGCGGGTGTGGAGGGTGTTGTAGCTCATCTCCAGCAGAGGAAGCTGCTGCTCGGCCTGAGCGAGGGTGCGTTCCTGTTCCCGCAGCTCCTGGCGGCCGGCCTCGTACTGGGCGTAGTAGTCGTTATACTGGGCAAGACCCTTTTCGTAGGCCTTCTGGGAGGAGGCCAGCTGTGCCTTGCCGTTGGCGATCTCGTTGCGCAGGGTGGTCTCACCCTTTTCCAGCTCCTTGCGGCCGGATTCCAGCTTTTCGCGGGCGTCATCAATGGCCTTCTGGGCGTCGGCCAGCTGCTGCTTGGCGTCATCCAGCTCCTTGCGGCCATCGGCCAGCTGCTGCTGACCGTCAGCGATCTTGTCGGTGAGGTAGAGACGCATCTCCTCCATGCGGGGCTGAGCACGGTCCTCGGCGATCTGCTCCAGCGCCTGACGCAGCGGCTCCAGCGAGGGGAGATAGCCTTCATCATAGCAGGCAAATTCTCTGGCCGGCCCATAGGTGATGGAGAGCTGGGTGTAGAAGTCGGTTTTGAAATTGCCGTGGGGGATGTAGAGCCAGGCGTCCAGCGAGCCGTCGGCAATGGTGGTGGCACCTCGCTTGGTCATGTCGATATACAGGGGAGAGTTGGCCACGCCCACCACGGTGAAGGCGGTGTTTTCCAGCGTGTCGGTAAGGTCATCGCCGTCCCGGGCGGCCCGCAGCGTCAGGGTATCACCCACATCAAAGCCGAACTTATCCCGGATGTTCTGGTCGATGACACACTCGTTGTCATCCCGGGGCGCCCGGCCGTCCAGCATGCGCAGCTGATTGAGGTAGGCTTCGTTGCCGTGCCAGGGATTGTCCGGCAGGGACAGCACATGGGTGGGGAAATTGTCGGGAGAGATGGTCAGGCAGTCCACAAAATAACTGCCCATCACCTGCTCCACGCCGTCAACGGCACGGATGGCTTCCAGATCTGCCTCGGCAAAGCCCAGGGTGGAGAGGATAAACATATCCTGGGTGTTGGTGTCGGTATAGTATTGATCCGCCGTCAGGCGCATGTCGCTGCCGGTGGAGGTGAGGCCTGCAAAAAAGGCCACGCCGATGGCAATGATCAGTGCGATGGACAGATACCGGCTCAGCGAGCGGCGGATGGTGCGCAGGGTATCCCTGCCGGTGGCACGGTGCATGGCCGGTACCTCCTTTCAGTGGAATAGGTGGGGCGTGTTACCACTCGATGGTGTTCACGTCGGCGGGGTGGGGGTTGTGGATGTTGGACACCGCCTTGCTGTTGCGGATGGTGATGACCCGGTCGGCCATGGGGGCGATGGCGCTGTTGTGAGTCACCACGATGACGGTGACGCCGCCTTCCCGGCAGGCATGCTGCAGCAGGGCCAGGATCTGCTTGCCGGTCTGGTAGTCCAGCGCACCGGTGGGCTCGTCGCAGAGGAGGAGCTTGGGCCGCTTGGCAAGAGCACGGGCGATGGACACACGCTGCTGCTCGCCGCCGGAGAGCTGGGCGGGGAAGTTCTGTAGCCGGTGACTCAGGCCTACGGCGGCCAGCGCCTCGTCGGCATCCATGGGATCGCGGCAGATCTGGGCGGCCAGCTCCACGTTTTCCCGGGCCGTCAGGTTCTGCACCAGATTGTAAAACTGGAACACGAAGCCGATGTCGTGGCGGCGGTAGGTGATGAGCTGCTTGTCGCTGTACTGGGCGATGTCCTGCCCGTCCACGAGGATGCGGCCCTCGTCGCAGGTGTCCATGCCGCCCAGCATGTTCAGCACGGTGGTCTTGCCGGCGCCGGAGGGACCGACGATGATGGCAAATTCGCCCTTCTCAATATGAAAGTTCACGCCGTCGGCCGCAGCGGTGACGATCTCGCCGGTGCGGTAGCGCTTATATACGTCCTGCAGTTCCACAAATGCCATGGGAATTCATCCTTTCGGCGCAAAATTCAACAGCATGCATTATACGACAAAAAAGAAGGGAAAACAACAAAAAGGGAAGATGTTCACGGAAAATTTGCAGAGAAAGTTGTGATAATAGACACTTTGGCGGTTAGTGTTTATTCAGCGTCCGGCGAGCTTGGAGAAAGGGAGAAAAAAGTTCTGTGAATTTAAAAACGATGCTTCCGTTTCGGTGAAGGATTCGTTATAATGAAGATGTTGAAATTGCACAACTGCGGCATGGTGTTGGCAGGCGTGCTTTGCGAATTTGATAAAAAAGGAGAATGTGACCATGACCATGGAAAAGAAACAGCACATTATGGTGGCAGACGGCAACGAAGCCGCCGCTTATGTGGCCTACGCCTTTTCGGAGGTAGCTGCCATCTATCCCATTACGCCCTCTTCGCCTATGGCGGAGAAGACGGACGAATGGTCCGCCAACGGACGCAAGAATCTTTTCACCCAGCCGGTGACGCTGGTGGAAATGCAGTCTGAGGCCGGTGCCATCGGCGCCGTCCACGGTGCGCTGGAATCCGGCTCTCTGGCCACCACCTTTACCTCTTCCCAGGGCCTGATGCTGATGATCCCGGTGCTGCACCGCATCAGCGGTACCCGTCAGCCCGCCGTTCTGCATGTGGCATCCCGTACGGTGGGCACCCACGCCATGTCCATTTTCGGCGACCACAGCGACGTGATGAACTGCCGTCAGACCGGCTTCGCCATGCTGTCCACCGGCAGCGTGCAGGAGGTCATGGATCTGGCCGGTGTGGCCCATCTGGCCGCCGTCCACAGCCGTGTGCCCTTCATGCATTTCTTTGACGGCTTCCGTACCAGCCATGAGATCCAGAAGATCCGTGCCATTCCCTATGAGACGTTCCACGAGCTGATGGACTGGGATGCCGTGCGTCGCTTCCGTGAGTCGGCCCTGAATCCCTACCATCCCTCTCTGCGCAATACGGTGCAGAACCCGGACGTGTACTTCCAGTTCCGCGAGGCCAACAACCGCTTCTACGATGCGCTGCCCGAGGTGGTGGAAGACTACATGCAGAAGATCAACGCCGTCACCGGCGAGGATTACCACATCTTCAACTACTACGGCGCACCCGACGCCGAGCGGGTCATCGTGGCCATGGGCTCTGTCAGCGGTGCCATCCGTGAGACGGTGGAATACCTGAACGCCCGGGGCGAGAAGGTGGGCTTCGTGCAGGTGCACCTCTTCAATCCCTTCTCCGCCGAGCATCTGCGTGCCGCACTGCCTGCCACGGTGAAGAAGGTGGCGGTGCTGGACCGCTGCAAGGAGATGGGCGCTGCCGGCGAGCCTATGTACCTGTCTGTCTGCGCCTCCTATGCCAACCGCAGCGACGCACCTTACATCGTGGGCGGCCGCTACGGCCTCAGCTCCAAGGACACCACCCCCGCACAGATCAAGGCGGTGTTTGACCACATCAAGCAGCCTGAGCCCATGAACGGCTTCAGCGTGGGCATCGAGGACGATGTGACCTTCCGCTCCCTGCCTGTGGGCGAGGCGCTGGCACTGGAGCAGACCGGTATGGTCAGCTGCAAGTTCTGGGGTCTGGGCAGCGACGGTACCGTGGGTGCCAACAAGAACTCCATCAAGATCATCGGCAACAACACCGATCTCTATACCCAGGCTTATTTTGAGTACGACACCAAGAAGTCCTTCGGTATCACCCGCAGCCACCTGCGTTTCGGCGCCAGCCCCATCCTCTCGTCCTACCTGGTGAAGGATGCGGACTTTGTGGCATGCCACAACCAGTCCTTCCTGAATAAGTACGACATTGTCAGCGAGCTGAAGCAGGGCGGTACCTTCCTGCTGAACTGCCGCTGGACGGCAGAGGAGCTGGATGAAAAGCTGCCTGCCGCCGTCAAGCGGGGTCTGGCCGAAAAGAAGGCCAAGCTGTGCATCATTGACGCCAACGGCATCGCCAACCGGCTGGGTCTGGGTGACCATGCCAGCATGGTGCTGCAGGCTGCCTTCTTCTCTCTGGCGGATATCATTCCTATGGATGAGGCCATCGGCTACATGAAGGCGGCGGCGGAAAAGACCTTCGCCAAGAAGGGCGACGCCGTGGTGCGGATGAATCTGGCCGCCATCGACGAAGGCGTGCAGGGCGTCACCGTGGTGAGCGTGCCCGAGAGCTGGCTGACGGCGGAGGATGCGCCTGCTGCACCCGGCAAGGCTGCTCCTGATTTCATTGAGAAGATCCTGCGTCCCTGCAACGCTCTGAAGGGCGACGACCTGCCCGTTTCCACCTTTATCGGCTACGAAGACGGTACCATGCCTCTGGGCACCACCGCCTGGGAGAAGCGTGGTATCGCCACCCGCCTGCCGGTGTGGGATGCCACCGCCTGCATCCAGTGCAACCGCTGCTCCTTTGTTTGCCCCCACGCCGTGATCCGGCCCTACCTGCTGGATGAGGCGGAGGCCGCCAACGCCCCCGAGGGTTTTGTTACTGCTCCTGCCAAGGGCGCCAAGGGCCTGCAGTTCTCCCTGCAGATCAGCGATATGGACTGCACCGGCTGCGGCAGCTGCGTGGCGTCCTGCCCCATGACCGGCAAGGCGCTGCGGATGGAGCGTGTGGAGCGGGAGCTGACCGTCACCGACGCCTGGGAGTATGGCCTGACCATCACCGAAAAGCAGGCCTTCCGTCCCGAGACGGTGAAGGGCAGCCAGTTCCGCCAGCCTCTGTGCGAATTCTCCGGCGCCTGCGCCGGCTGCGGCGAGACTCCCTACGCCAAGCTTCTGACCCAGCTGTACGGTGACCGCATGTACTGGGCCAACGCCACCGGCTGCTCTCAGGCCTGGGGCGCTGCCATGCCGTCCATCCCCTATACCATCAACAAGCAGGGCAGAGGCCCCGCATGGAGCAACTCCCTCTTTGAAAACAATGCCGAGTTCAGCCTGGGTATGTATCTGTCCGTCAAGCAGCAGCGCTATAAGACCCGCGCCTGGCTGGAGGAGCTGAAGAGCATCGAGCCCATGCTGGAAGAGGTCATCACGGAATGGCTGGAAGCCTTCAATGACTTCAATGCCTCTCTGCCTGCCTCCGAGAAGCTGCTGGCAGCCCTGGAACCCATGGAGCTGACCGACCGTGCCGGCGAGCTGCGCAAGCTGATCCTGCGCCATCGTGAGCATCTGGCCAAGCAGCCCGTGTGGATGTATGGCGGCGACGGCTGGGCCTACGATATCGGTTTCGGCGGTCTGGACCACGTGATCGCCATGGGCGAGGACATCAACATCCTCATCGTGGATACGGAGGTCTACTCCAATACCGGCGGCCAGAGCAGTAAGGCCACGCCTCTGGGCGCTGTGGCACAGTTCCAGGCCTCCGGCAAGAAGACCGGCAAGAAGGATCTGGGCAAGATGATGATGGCTTACGGCAACTGCTATGTGGCCAGCGTGGCCATGGGTGCCGATCCCAACCAGCTGCTGAAGGCCATTACCGAGGCCGAGGCCTATCCCGGCCCCTCCCTGATCATCGCCTACGCACCCTGCATCAACCACGGCATCAAGTCCGGTATGGATCAGGTGCAGGCCGAGATGAAGCGTGCGGTGGATTCCGGCTACTGGCCCCTGTACCGCTACAATCCTGCCAAGGAGAAGTTTAAGTTCACGCTGGATTCCAAGGAACCCACCATGAGCTATCAGGAGTTCCTGGCCGGCGAGGTGCGCTACGCATCCCTGCACCGCACCTTCCCGCTGAATGCCGAGACTCTCTTTGCCGAGGCTGCCAAGCAGGCCAAGGAGCGCTATGAGAGCTATCGCAAGCTGGCGGAACAGGAGTAAGCCGATGAACTATAGAGAAGAATATCAGCGCAAGCTCCGTACGGCCCGGGAGGCTGTGCAGGTGGTCCGCAGCGGTGACTGGATCGACTTCGGCTGGTGCGCCAGTGCCCCGGAAACGCTGGATGCCGCTCTGGCGGAGCGCTGGGAAGAATTGTATGATGTGAAGGCCCGCGGTGCGGTGTTGACCTGGCGGCCCAAGATGTTCTCTGTTCCCGATACGGCGGAGCATTTTACCTGGCACTCCTGGCACTTCAGCGGTCTGGAACGCAAGATGATGGAAGAAGGCATCGCCTGGTACATCCCTCTGCGCTACTCCGAGCTTCCCCGTTACTACCGGGAAAACGTGGACCCCATCCGTGCCGCCATGCTGCAGGTGGCACCCATGGATGAGGAGGGCTATTTCAGCTTCGGCCTGAGCACCTCCCATCTGCAGGCGGTGTGCGAGCGGTCCGAGTATGTGATCGTGGAGGTCAACGAGTGCCAGCCCCGCTGCTTCGGCACGGAGGCCAGCCGCATCCATATCTCTGAAGTAGACTTCGTGGTGGAGGCGGGCCAACAGCCTCTGCGTCAGCTGCCTCCTGCCAATCCCAGCGAAGTGGACCGGGCGGTGGCCCGGCTGGTGGTGGAGCAGATCCCCAACGGCGCCTGCCTGCAGCTGGGCATCGGCGGTATGCCCAATGCCGTGGGTACGCTGATCGCCCAGTCTGACCTGAAGGATCTGGGCATCCACACCGAAATGTATGTGGACGCCTTTGTGGACATGGCCCGTGCCGGAAAAATCACCGGCCGCCATAAGAGCATCGACAGAGGCCTGCAGGTCTATGCCTTCGGCATGGGTACCCAGAAGCTGTACGATTATCTCCATGAGAATCCGGAGTGTCTGTCCACCTCGGTGGATTATACCAACGATGCCCGGGTGATGGCCCAGCTGGAGAACTTCATCTCCATCAACAACGCCGTGGACGTGGATCTCTTCGGTCAGGTCAACGCCGAAAGCTCCGGCGTGCGCCACATCAGCGGCTCCGGCGGTCAGCTGGACTTTGTGCTGGGCGCCTATATGTCCCCCGGCGGCAAGAGCTTTATCTGCTGCTCTTCCACCATGACCGACAGAAACGGTGTGGTGCAAAGCCGCATCCGCCCCACCCTGAAGGAAGGCTCGGTGGTCACCGATACCCGCTGCAACACCCACTATCTGGTGACGGAGTACGGTGCGGTGAACCTGAAGGGCGCCGCCACCTGGCAGCGTGCCGAGAAGATCATTTCCATTGCCCACCCGGACTTCCGGGAGGACCTGATCCGTGAGGCGGAGCGCATGAAAATCTGGCGCCGGTCCAACCAGCGGTAAAAAAACATACAAACGTGATGCGCACAGCCCTTTCCGGGCTGTGCGCATCTGTCGTTTATTAGCATAATGCACAAACTTTTTGAGAAAATTTTGGCAGCCATTCGGGGAATACGGGATTGCAGGGAAGAATTACCGGTGCTATAATGCAAGTACAAAGACCAACTGCGGCCGCCACGGGAGGCGGCTTCGGCGGGGAAATGATGTAGCCTTAGTGACCTGCGTTTTGTGCCGGCACGGGGGCGGCGAGTCGCCGCTCCGATTTGCAGTTTGCGGACCAACGATTCGCACGGAAAGCTTCTTTCCGTGGAATCGTACCCTGAAGCAGTACATCATTTCCCCGCCGTATTATCTTCTCCGGAAGAAAAAACAGACGAAAATCAGCGGGAAAGGGGCGATGGAGCGATGAAATGGGAAGGGAAGCAGGTGCTGTTTTCTGCAGCGGATCTGCAGGTGCTGATGCAG
The DNA here is from genome assembly GCA_017415775.1 of Oscillospiraceae bacterium. GTDB lineage: Bacteria > Bacillota > Clostridia > Oscillospirales > Oscillospiraceae > Vescimonas. Next base: position 18,008 of record JAFQFC010000021.1, on the reverse strand, counting down.
GCACGGTTTCGGCCCGACGAGGTGCCGGACATGGAGGAGGTCAAGGAAGGCCTTCCGCCGCTGTGGTCGCCCCTGTCGTATACTCTTTGGAAGTGCCACGGCGAGACCTCGCGGAAAAACCTGTGGCGCCAGCACCGGGAAGCCCTGCTGATGGCCAAAAGCGGCAGCGGCTACTATCACCACATGCTGGTGCGAAAGAACGGCGGCAGCGGTGTGCGCCGCATCAGCGTGCCCTGCTATGAACTGCGGGATCACCAGCGGTTTATCTACAAAAATCTCCTTAGCCGACTGCCCCTGTCGCCCCGGGCCTGCGCCTACCGTAAGGGTGTGCCGCTGCGCCGCTGTGCCGAGCCCCATTGCGGGGCAGAGGTGCTGGTGCATTTGGATATCCGGGACTTTTTCCCCAGTATTACGGAGGAAAAAGTGTCCTTCGCCCTCCACCGTGCTACCGGCTACGAGGAGGAGCTGTGCGATTTTCTGGCAGGACTGTGCTGCGAGAACGGCCGTCTGCCCCAGGGTGCGGTGACCAGTCCGGCGCTGTCCAATCTGGCGATGGCCGGGATGGACGGAACCTTTGGCGCTATGGCGGCGATGCTGGGCTTTACCTATACCCGCTACGCCGATGACATCTACCTCAGCAGCAGCGACCGCAGCGCCGACGCTGCACGGATCGTGAAGCTGGCCCGGGACTTCCTCCGGTCGGAGGGCTTTGAACTGAACAGGGACAAGACCCGCATCATCCGGCAGGGCCGCCATATGGCGGTGCTGGGCCTGTCCGTCAACGAGAAGGTGCAGGTCTCCCGCCGCTACCGCCGAGAGGTGCGGCAGAAGCTCCATTACCTGAAACGCTACGGAGCGGATGCACAGGGCGTGCAGGAGGCCGGCGGGCAGGAGCCGTATGCCCTGCATCTGTTGGGTAAGGTGGGCTACATTTTGCAGGTGAACCCCATGGACCAGCAGGCCCTGCGGGCCCGGCTGGAATTGCTGACCGGCCTGCATCGGCTGCACCGGGGCATGCCCTTCTGGTGGAGTGCATAAATGCATAAAAAGAGGACTGACGCATGGCGTCAGTCCTTTTTTGCTGTCAAAAAGTGCGTTATTCGGCGCAGAGATACCAACAGCCCTCTTCCTCATGCAGAACGGCGCTGCCTTCCAGCTGTGCATAGGCCAGCAGTGCGGCGGGGAGGGAGACGGCGTCAGCGGCGAGATCCAGCTGTGCGGCGGAGGCGATCATGGGCCGCATCCGGCGCAGCGCCTCGGGGGTCAGGCGATCAAGACCGGCAGACCATTCTGCGGCAGAGTAAAACTGCAGCGATCGATCCTTGCCGAGGGTGACCACCACGGTGTCGCCCAACTGCTGGCGCAGCGCAGTGCACAGCACGGCGCAGCCGTTTTCGTCAATGGTGATGGGATAGCGGTTCATGGCGGCTCCTTTCGTGAGGTCTCTTGCGGCTATGTATAGCTGCGAGGGCAAAATTGGGCGGAAAGGAATTGGAAATAACTGGGGCTATAGCGGCCGGTTTTTATCGTCCCGGGAGAGGTAACCCCTCTCCCGGGTGATGAGTTGTGGGAAATGCAAGAGATTTGCCGTCTTTTGCTTACAACCGCCCTTCTATTTTCGCCATTCTTGCCAAAGGCATTTAATTTGATCTATGGCTCCATAGACAAATGGGATAGCAGAGGCACCATAAAGCACTTTCTGCTCATAGAAAATGACTCCATAGATAAAATAACCCGCACTTACTAAACACAATATACAGCGCCAGATATAGTGAATCGCCTTTGGTCTGCTACGTGTTTGATTTCGCTCTATGCTATGATCATCAAGTTTTCCTTCGGGATCAAGAACATGGTAATACGGAAAATCATCGCGCATAAAAAATCTCCTTGCAAGCTTAGGTTCTGTAAATTGCCTGTTTTATCGTCCCGGGAGAGGGGTTACCTCTCCCGGGTGGTAGGTGCGGGGGCAATGCGAAAGGTCTGCCCATTTGTGCTTCGGAGATATTAGGTTGCGGAAATGTAAATGGCCAGATCCTTTGCATTTTAAGTTGACTCTGCGTCTGTTGTATCCACGATGCCGCTTAAGAGTTGAAGAACTTCTTCTCTTGCCGCCTTATACCAGCGAGGATGCTTCTTGGGGTTAGCAATATAAACCTTTTTCCCGCCAAAAGAAATGCCTATCGGCAAATAGCGAACTTTGAAATTTGTGAGTTGGCTCTTACTTATGACGTTGTAAAACGCGGGGGTTACCCGATCCACACAAAAAAATGAGACCATAACAAGCCGATTCGCAAAGAAGTGACCCCGGAAATACGACTTCAAGAATTTCTGCACCTCATCGCTTGTGTGTTCCAAATAATTAGTATCCAGCTCGCTTATTCTAGCAACAGTGACACATTTGATTGCGCCAAGGGTCTCGCGTTTGGAATATATTTCAATACATTCTGGATCCTCGCTACTGCTCAATTCAGAAGGATGATAATCTTGTTGCGTGAGGTTTTCACGCAAAATTCTGGCTAACACTTCAAAAGTTTCCGTGTGATGCACTAGCTTTTCCGCCTTTTGCAGAGGTAATTCTGGGTCTGGCGCGATGCCTAAAAAAGCAAATATGGTTACCACAAATGCTGACCAAACAAAAACTCCAGCTAAGCAGTAGATGATTGACAAAATAACCTCGTCCGGAATGCCGATGGCTTCTGCAACAAATGCAAAAGGTAAAAATAAAATAGCACTTGCCGCTCCGCTGTATATATGGAAATAAAGAAATATGCGCAAAAGTTTTCTTTTCATAGCGTTACCTTAAGGCATTATCATAGTGGCTTTCTGCCGCTTGTATAATTCCTGTCCAATTGCTCCCGCTGTATTGATCCCCCATAAAATGCCATTTTGAATGTTTGCTTGCCCTGCTACTTTAAGAACATAACTGCTATTGAAGCAAGTCGAAAATTTACGAGGTTGAAACCAATTCTCATAATCAACGTTAAAATTTTTGGGTGTGAGTGTACTTGTTGCAGCGTAAAGACTTCCGTAACCGACAGTTTCAAGTATGACGCTTCTTGCTGACTGGTCTATATTCTCATGAGTAGGCTCAAGAACCGTATCATTGTCATTAATTCGAGCCGTCGTTTTATTATAAGCGCAAGCGTTGTTTACCATTGATTCAGCAAATGCGCTTGCATAACTGGCAGCAACAGTATTTCCGCCGGTTAGAACAGCTGTCACTCCATAGGTTATGCCCCCAGCAACAGCACCCAAAACGCCCTCATTCCAGTTGCGACCAGTAGATACATTTGTGATAACCTTGAATAGCCCATTGGAAAGTCCTCCAATAAGCCCGCAAGTTGCTATAAAGGCAAAGGTAAATGCATTTCCGCTAAAATCTTCTCTAAGAACAGGATTATTACCACAATACGCAAACTGGTTGTTGCCAAAGAGATCGTCATTCAGCTGTCCATCCGCATTGATGAATCTACCCCAGCTCGGATTATAATACCGGCTCTGGAGGTAATACAGCTCGGTCTCGGTGTCATACACATAGCCACGGTGCGGCAGATCCGATCAAAGAATCGATTTTCCGGCAGGCATGTTTCCTATTATTTTATTATACTCCGACAGCAGGAAAAGGCAAGGTATTTGCACCGAAAGCCGGATATTTTTCTACTTTCCCGCTTCGGCGGGGAACTGGCGGCCGGTGTGGTCGATGGTGTAGTTTTCCCAATAAATGAGCTGGGAGATGGGCACCACCGTCAGGCCCTTTTGGATGAGACATTCCAGCACCTCCGGCAGGGCTTCCGGGGTGTGGAGAGCGGCGTTGTGGAACAGGACAATGCTGCCCTGCGCTGCCTTGCCGGTGACCCGCTTGGTGATGGTGGCGGCGTCGTAGTCCTTCCAGTCCAAAGAGTCCACGTCCCACTGCACCGGCTCCATGCCCATAGAGCGGATGGCGGCGATGACATGGTCGTCGTACTCGCCGTAGGGGCAGCGGATCAGGGTAGGCGTCACGCCGGTGACTTTGGCGATCTTCTCGTTGCAGGCTGTGACATCGGCAATGATCTCGTCGGCGGTGAGGGCGTTGTAATGGTCGTGGTGGTTGGAGTGATTCTGTACCTCGTGGCCGGCGTCGTGGAGGGCTTTGACGGATTCGGGGTATTTGTCCACCCAGTCGCCCACCACGAAAAACGTGGTTTTCACATTGTACCGGGCCAGAATATCAATGAGCTGCTGGGTGTCCTCGTTGCCCCAGGCGGCGTCGAAGGAGATGGAGCACAGAGGCTGGCTGCACTCCACCGAGTAGATGGGCAGCTGCCGCTGGGTGGTACCGGCAGCCACGGCGGCAGGCCGGGCCACCACATAGAATATGGCCGCAGAGAGCGCCAAAGCGGACAGCCACGCTGCATGGCTGCGCCGCAGGAGAAGAATTCTGGTCGGATGAGAACGCATGAAAGTCCCGCCTTTCCTTTTTTGCTATGGATATGCGAGGGAGGCGGGGGATATGAAAACACCCTTCGCAGAGCGTTCTGCGAAGGGTGCTGCCATGTGGATGGTGTTGTGTCAGCGTGCCTTGTCGGTGGAAGCGTTGACGCTGGGCATGTCGTAGCTGTCAGCGTCGGCGGAGGACAGCTCGGTGCAGCGGTCATACTCCACCTGCATCACGGTTTTGATGGTGTGCCGTCCGTACTCGTCCAGCCGGGCGTACTGATTCATCAGCTTCTGGGTCTCCTCCGTCAGGTAGAAGGAGGCGTCGGCGCTCAGGGCTTTGATTCCCAGCGCCTGGCAGATCTGCACCACCGTGTCGAAGGAAGAACCGCCGATGCCGTTGTGCAGTGCGCTGTTGATGGTGGACAGGGGAATGTTAACGGCAAAAGCGAACTGACGCACGCTTTTGTACTGCCGCGCGATCTCCGTGCGGACCATTTTAGTCAGATTATCCATAAATAAGACCCTCTTTACAAATAATACATATGTTTATGGAACCACATGCTCATTGCAACACATTATAGCATGACTGGGAAAAATCGCCAAGTCCCAAAAAGTGAAATTTAGAAAAAATTAAGATTCCCATCAAGGGCGCAGAACAGTGGTGGGAAATTTTGGGCAGATTGACGGAAATATCTGGAAATTATACGAGGAAAGAATCGCCTTCTTTCGCCTTGCGGAAAATATTGTTTCCTTTTGGAGGGATTTGTGATAAACTATTATGGACAGAAACGGACCCGGCGCACAGCGGACTGCCTGCGGCAGCTGCTGCGGCGCTATCAGCGCCACGGCGTGAGCCGCAGCTGTGCGGCCCTGACATATTATCTGGTGTTTGCGGCCTTTCCCTTGCTGGTGCTGCTGGGTACGCTGCCCGGTGCGCTGGACTGGGAGCGGGAGAGCCTGCTGCAGGCCATGGCGCATTTTGTGCCCCGGCAGGTGACGGAGCTGGTGGACCGCTACTGGACCGATGTGGCCCGGAACGGCGGACGACGGCTGTTGTGGACCAGTGCTGTGTTTTCCCTCTGGCTGCCGATGCGGGCTACCGACTGCCTGCTGTATGCTTTGCGTCGTGCCTTTGGAACGGTGCAGCGCAGCTCCCTGCGGCAGAAGCTGCGGACGCTGCTTTTTACACTGGGCCTGATGGTGACGCTGGCGCTGTCACTGCTGCTGATCACCGTGGGCCGCCGGGCGCTGGCGTATGTGTCGGTGCGGCTGGGTCTGCTGCCGTGGGTGGCGGAGGTGTGGAATGTGCTGCGCTTTGCCCTGCTGGCGGCTGTGCTGCTGACGGCGCTGAGCGTGCTGTACCGCATGGCGCTGGACCGGCCTCATCCGCTGCGGCACATGATGCCGGGCGTGCTGACCTCGCTGGCGGCGTGGATGGTGCTTTCTGTGGGATTTTCGTATTATGTGGAGCATCTGGCGGACTATACCCGCCTGTACGGCTCCGTGACTGCGGTGGTGGTGACGCTGCTGTGGCTGTATATGAGCGCCATGGTGCTGATCCTGGGCGCAGAACTTAACGCCGTGCTGCGCCGGAAACGGTGAAGCCGGACGGATGGAAGAAAGGAAAAGCGTATGAAGATCATTATCGTAGGATGCGGTAAGGTGGGCTACGCCATCGCCGGTCAGATGGCGGTGGAAAAGCATGATGTGGTGATGGTGGACGGCAGTGCAGCAGCCCTGCACAAGGCGGACAGCTCCCTGGACATCATGTGCATCGAGGGCAACGGCGCCAGCATCAGTGTGCTGAAAAGTGCCGGCGCGGCCACGGCGGACCTGGTGATCGCCGTGACCAACGGCGATGAAACCAATCTGGTGTGCTGCCTGATCGCCAAGAAGCTGGGCGCCAAGCATACCATCGCCCGTGTGCGCAACACCGATTACCGCCGTGACGCCGACATGCTCAAGCAGGAGATCGGTCTGGACATGGTCATCAACCCCGACCTGGCCGCCGCCCGGGAGATCGCCCGGATCCTCAGTTTCCCCGCCGCCTTTTCGGTGGAGCCCTTTGCCAACGGCCGCATTGACATGATCGGCTTCTATGTTTCCGCCAAGGATGCGCTGGCCGGCGTGCCGCTGAGCACCTTCAACCGCAACCGTATCGCCGAGGTGCTGTTCTGCGCCGCTGAGCATGAGGGCGAATATGTGATCCCCGACGGTAACTTTGTCCCCCGAACCGGCGATAAATTGTACATGGTAGGCCGCAAAAGCGAACTTTTGAAGATGCTGCGGGGCATGGGCCGCACGCTGCAGCGGGTGAAGGATGTGTCCCTGCTGGGCGGCAGCCGTATCGCCATGTACCTGACGTGGGAGCTGCAGCGCACCAATACCCGGGTGCGGATCGTGGAGAAGGAAGAAGAGGACTGCCTGATTCTGGCCGACGAGCTGCCCGGCGCCATGATCATCCGTGGTGACGGTACCGACAGCGAGCTGATCGCCAGCGAGGGTATCTTCAGCGTGGACGCCTTCGTGTCCCTGACGGGCCGGGATGAGGAGAATCTGCTGATGGCCCTGTCGGCCCAGCGTTCCGGTGTGCCCAAGGTGCTGGCCAAGATGAACCGTCCCGGCTATATGGAACTGGTGCGGGACACCGGCATCGAGAGCATCATCAGCCCCAAGAATATCGTGGCCAACCAGATCACCAGCTATGTCCGCGCCCTGGCCAATTCCGAGGGCAGTGCCGTGGAGAGCCTGTACCGGCTGATGGACGGCACGGTGGAGGCGCTGGAATTCATCGCCACAGCCAAGAGCGGCGGCGTGCTCCATGTGCCGCTGAAGGATCTGCGGCTGAAGAAGGGCGTGCTGCTGGCCGCCATCGCCCGGGGCAGCGAAACCGTCATTCCCGGCGGTATGACCACCATTGAAGAGGGCGACCGTGTGGTGGTGGTCACCCGCAACACCGGCCTGAACGACCTGCGGGACATTCTGGCCGATTGAGTCGGAAAAAGAGAAAAACAGACCGCCCCGGACAGCCCGGAGCGGTCTTTTACCTTTCGCCTTTACTTTTTGGGAAAAACGGGATAAAATAAGGGCAACATGAACGGTCGGAAAGGACGAAGCTTTATGGAACAGAAACTGAAAGAATACGCAGCGCTGCTGGCCAAGGTGGGGCTGAACATTCAGCCCGGCCAGACGCTGGTGATCTCCTCCCCGGTGGAATGCGCCTATTTTGCCCGCCTGTGCGCCTCCGCAGCCTACGACTGCGGCTGCCGTGAAGTGGTGATGAACTGGCGTGACGATGTGCTGACCCGGGAGAAGTGCCTGCGGGCCGACGACGCCGTGTTTGACGAGGTGCCTGCGTGGCGCAGCCACTTCTATAACGATTATGCCAAGGCCGGTGCGGCCTACCTCTCCATTGCGGCGGAGGACCCGGAGAATCTGCTGGGTGTGGACCCGGACCGTCTGGTGCGGTCCCAGCGTGCCAGCGGCAAGGCGATGGCAGACTTCTACCGCCTGCAGATGAGCAGCGGCTTCCCCTGGTGCATCGCTTCCATTCCCATTCCCAGCTGGGCCAAGCGGGTGTTCCCCGATGTGCCCGAGGCTGAGGCCATGGAGCAGCTGTGGGAGGCCATCTTCCGCACCATGCGCATCACGGGTGACGGCCAAAGCGCCCAGCGCTGGCAGGAGCATATTGCGATGCTGGCCCAGCGCAGGGAAAAACTCAACGCCCTGCGCTTCAAGTCCCTGCATTACACCAATGCGCTGGGCACTGACCTGACCATCGAACTGCCGGAGGGCCACATATGGGAAGCCGGTGACGACGTGACCCAGGCGGGCCAGCCCTTTGTGGCCAATATGCCCACCGAGGAGATCTTTACCGCCCCCCTGCGGGAGGGCATCAACGGCGTGGTGTACGCCTCCATGCCGCTGGTCCATGACGGCAACATCATCGACGACTTCCACTTCGTTATCGAAAAGGGCAAGATCGTGGAGGCGGTGGCCGGTAAGGGACAGGACGTGCTGCGCTCGGCCATCAGCGTGGATGAGGGCGCCTGCTACTTCGGTGAGGTGGCGCTGGTGCCCTATGACAGCCCCATTTCCAACCTGAAGATCCTGTTCTACAACACCCTCTTTGACGAGAATGCTGCCTGCCATCTGGCGTTCGGCGAGGCCTATCCCTGCATCGAGGGTGGTCGGGACATGACCAAGGAACAGCTGAAGGAAAAGGGACTGAACGACTCCATCACCCATGTGGACTTCATGATCGGCACCGCCGACCTGAAGATCGTGGGTACCACCCATGACGGCCGTGCGGTGGACGTGTTTGTGAACGGCAACTTTGCCCTGTGAGACAAGGAGAGACACAGTGAATAACAAAATGGACGAAATGATCATGGCGGGAGACCTTCTTTTCACCTGGGGACTGCTGCCGATCCTGATCGCTGTTGTGGTGGTCTTCCAGATCGTATCCCTGCTTCGTGTCCGTGCCTATCGCCACGTTGTGAGCGACTTTATGGCCGGACGCACTGCGGGTTTGGAAGAACGGGCGGAAAAGGTGCGCAGGAAGCTGGGCCCCAATCGGCAGGGCAAAATGAAGAAGAAAAACGCCGAGGCGTACAACAACCTGTGCCACATTCTGGCCTCTATGGCGATGATGCGCCAGGACGAGGCAACCTTCCTCGACCGGATCAGCGAGGTGGAGTATGAGGACGAATACGCCCTGCGGCCCTTTACGCTGGCCCTGTACTACCTGAGCCAAAAGCAGCCTTCGGTGGCGGCAGAGCATTACTACGATTTCAAGGCCTGCAAGCAGAAGGACTGGAGCATGGGCGTCGTGATGGATCACCTCTTCGATCCCACGGTGCAGCTGGGCGAGGAGGACCTGCCTGATGCGCTGGACCAGTTCCGCAATCCCGCCACGGTGTACCTGCTGGAGCAGGTGGGCCTGCTGGGCGGCGAGGAAGAGGAAGAAGACGAGGAAGAGTACGAAGACGAGGAAGAGTACGCATACGAAGAATAAAGAAAAGGAGATGGCTGGGCCATCTCCTTTTACATTTTGGGAACAAACGGCCCCGCCTTGTCGTCGTAGGGCAGGCAGAAGGTGGGACAGCCTGCCGACGCCGGGGCGATGGTGCCGGGCGGGAAGAAAAAGCAAAGCCCCTCCTCCGTCAGATAGAAGTTCCGGGGTCGGAAGGCACGGGGCAGCGCTTGCCGCCATGCGGGGTGGAAGCGTGCCTCCTGCGCCTGTATGTGGTCGGCGGCGTGGCGCAGCAGACGCCTGCGCCACCGTGACCGGGGCGGGAAGCAGTCCGAAAGAGCCAGAGGCAGCCCGGTGCGCAGATCCCACAGATCGCCTTGTAAGAAGCGCTGCTGCTTCGCTTCCGTGACGAGGACGGTGTCCAGCCGCAGACTCACCAGCTGCGCTTGCTGCAGCGTCACGGCGGCGTCCAGTCGGGCCTGCCATTGGGGGATGGGTGCAGCGCTTTCCAGCGCACGGTGAAAGGCTTCCTGCGCCGCAGGAAACCAGTCCCGTCGGCAGCGTTCTTCGAAGAAGCGATAGCAGCGGCGGTAATAGCTGTTAAAAAAGCGGCTGGGCCGCTCTTCCCGGCAGGGCAGAACGGCGTGGGCAGTCAGCAGCGGCAGATCATCGTCGCACAGCAGCAGCTCCTGCTGCGGCTGCAGAAGGATGGGTGAGGACATGGCACAACTCCTTTTTTGCCAGTCTATGTCCGGCGGCAGACGGGAAGAACAAAAAATTCTGTTTCTCCTGTTTACTTTCACGAAATAAAGTGGTAAAATACGAAACGGAATGAGGGGCAATGTCCCCGGATGGGGAAAAGAACCCGTAAAGCGGAGGTATGATCATGGCAAGAACGGCAAAATCCACCATCGCAACAAAAGAAAAGAGTGACCGTCTGTACCGGGCGATCCTGACGCTGAAGACGGAAGAGGAGTGCTATAATTTCTTCCAGGACCTGTGCACCATCTCGGAGCTGCGCTCCATGGAGCAGCGCTATGAGGTGGCGGCCCTGCTGGATTCCGGTATGATCTACAGCGAGATCCTGGGCCAGACCGGTGCATCCAGCGCCACCATCAGCCGTGTGAACCGTGCGCTTCTCAACGGCGCCGGCGGCTATGAAACGGTGCTGGAGCGGATGAAGGAGCTGGAAGAGGCATGAGCAGCTACGAAGCGCTGGCCGGCACCTACGATGCCCTGACCGGCGACGTAGGCTACGAAAAACGGGCCGATTATCTGGAAAAACTGTTCAAAAAGAGCCACATTCCCGTGCATACCGTGCTGGATCTGGCCTGCGGCACCGGCACCATGACGTGGATCCTGACGGGCCGCGGCTATGAGCTGATCGGCGTGGACGGCTCTGAGGAAATGCTGGCCGCTGCCATGAGTAAGAGCGGCTGCGTGGAGGGTATCGCCCCCGTGTTTCTGCACCAGTCCATGCCCAGGCTGGACCTGTATGGCACGGTGGATGCTGCCATCTGCTGTCTGGACAGCTTGAATTATCTGACCAATCCCAAGGATGTGCAGCGCACCTTCGATCGGCTGCGCCTGTTTATCGCCCCCGGCGGCGTGCTGATCTTCGACATCAATACGGTGGAGAAGCTGGCGGCGCTGGATGGTCAGGTGTTTCTGGACGAGACGGAGGACGCCTACTGCGTGTGGCGTCCCGAGTATCGCCGAGGTATTTGCACCTACTATATGGACCTGTTCCGGCTGCAGGAAGACGGCAGCTGGGAGCGCAGCTTTGAAATGCACAAAGAGCGGGCCTATACGGTGGAGGAGCTGACGGCATGGCTGCAGGCGGCCGGCTTCGGCGAGATCCGTACCTATGGCGACAGGAAGATGCGTGCCCCGGCAGAAGGGGAGCAGCGCATCTATTTCTGCTGCATTCGGGAGTAAGGAGCAACGAAGATGTATACCGGATTCTGGGGTCTGTGCGCCCTGTCGCTGATTTTGTTGGGCCATGCGGTGTACTGCGTGGTCACGACCACAAAAGAGAAAGATTTGCAGCCGCTGTCGAAAGGGCGCAAAGCGGTGCTGGCCTGTTGGATGGGCCTGTGCGGTTTGGCCCTGTGCGGCGGCGTGGTGCTGCAGCTGCTGCGTGCAGACGCAGCCGTGGTGCATGTGATGGGGCTGGCGGTGCTGCTGTCGGCCTTTGCGCTGAATGGCCGGGTGCGCAGATATCTGCCGGAAATGACGAAAAAAGAAGAACAAGAGGAAACCAACCATGAGTGATCGTATTGTAAGAGCAATTTCCAGCGACGGCTTCGTGCAGGCCGCCGCTGTGTGCAGCCGTGAGATGACCGAGCGTGCCCGCCAGATCCACCAGACGCTGCCCGTCGCTACGGCGGCGCTGGGCCGCACGCTGGCGGCAGCTTCCATGATGGGCAACGCCCTGAAGGGTCAGGGCGCCAGCGTGACGCTGCAGATCAAGGGCGGCGGCCCTCTGGGCACGGTGCTGGCGGTGGCTGACCCCAACGGCAATGTCCGTGGCTACGTGACCAATCCCGCCGTTGACCTGCCCCTGCGTGAGGACGGCAAGCTGGACGTGGGCAGCGCCGTGGGCAGCGAAGGTACCATGACCGTCATCAAGGATTTGCAGATGAAGGAGCCCTACGTGGGTACCATCGACCTGCTGGGCGGCGAGATCGCCGAGGATGTAGCCGCCTATTTTGTGGAGTCCGAGCAGATCCCCACCGCCTGCGGTCTGGGTGTGCTGGTGGACCGTGACCAAAGCGTCCGTGCCGCCGGCGGCTATCTCATCCAGCTGCTGCCCGGTGCCGACGAGGATACCATCATCAAGGTGGAGGGAGGCATCATGGCCGCCGGCAGCGTGTCGGCCATTCTGGACAAGGACCCCGACCCGGAGCATCTGCTGCGCACCGTGATGTCCGATTTCGACATCCGTATTCTGGAGAGCAGCGGCGTGGAATACCGCTGCTACTGCAGCCGTGATCGGGTGGAGCGGGCCCTCATTTCTCTGGGTGTGGAGGAGCTGGAGGGCATCCTGCGGGAACAGGGCTCCTGCCAGCTGACGTGCCAGTTCTGCGACGAAGTGTACGATTTTTCCGGCGAAGAGCTGCAAAAGCTCATCGACGATCTGAAAAAGTAACCGGCAAAAATTTTTTAAAAAAATCGGAATTAGCTGTTGACAACTGTGCTCCCGTTTGGTATACTCATCCTTGCCGTTCGCAAGAATGGCCAGACGGGAGCATAGCTCAGCTGGTTAGAGCACCTGCCTTACAAGCAGGGGGTCACTGGTTCGAGTCCAGTTGTTCCCACCAGAATTTGGCCGAGTAGTTCAGTTGGTTAGAACGCCAGCCTGTCACGCTGGAGGTCGAGGGTTCGAGCCCCTTCTCGGTCGCCAATATGCCTCTGTAGCTCAGTTGGTAGAGCAGTGGACTGAAAATCCACGTGTCGTTGGTTCGACTCCGACCGGAGGCACCATTTGCGGGCGTAGCTCATCTGGTAGAGCGCGACCTTGCCAAGGTCGAGGTAGCGAGTTCGAGCCTCGTCGCCCGCTCCAAAATGAGAATCGGAGCGAAAGCTCCGTTTCTCATATATGGTGACATAGCCAAGTGGTAAGGCAAAGGTCTGCAAAACCTTCATTCCCCGGTTCAAATCCGGGTGTCACCTCCAATGAAAACCCTGTAACCGCAACGGTTACGGGGTTTTTCTTATGCCTATTTTTCGTTTTTAGCCTTATTTTTAGCCTTACCAGCTTCCGAAATCCTTGCGGCCCAAGGGTTTTAGCAGATGTTAAGTAGTGCTTTTTCATACCACAGAAACGGTTTTGATATATTCCTCCATACGTGCTGCGCTGGCTTGCTTCATCTGCATAGTGACATGACCGTAGACATCCAGTGTGAAGGATGCGGTGGCGTGGCCAAGGTTCCCCTGAATTGTTTTGATGTCATCGCCGGAGCGAATGGAGGCAACGGCGAAGGTGTGACGCAAATCGTGGAAGCGGGCATCCGGACGGCCGATAGCGGCAGCCAACTTCTTGAACTCTCGATAAACAGTGGATTTCATCAAGGGTTTGCCTAAGGCGTCCGTGAATACCAAGTTGTCCGTGTTACCCCATGCGGCGCCAGCCATCAACTTTTGCTGTGCCTGCATCATATGGTGACGTTTCAGCTGTGTCATGACGGTAGGCGCGGCAACGATGGTGCGCATCTTATCGTTCTTGGTGGGAACCAGCTGATAGGCTTTACATCCTTTTTCCTGATGAAGCTGCATCTGCTTGTCAATAGTGATGATACTGCGCTCGAAATCCACACAATAATCATTCAGCTTCATGCTCTCATTAGTAACAAGCAGTCGACCGCTTGTATAGAGATACTCCACATGATTTCTCGTGAGCCGATTGCTTGCAAGTCGACAAGAAGAGTAGCTCATATTAATTTGTATGTAGTTATATAACCCCTTAATATGTTTGTCCTTTTGTGAAAGTATTTTTTTTTAAAAGGGGAGGAGTTTGCGCCATGTAGTAGCTAAATTTAACTGGGCATTTAGCAGAATATGGAAGTGACCAACTTCTATTGGTTTGAACTGCATCAGGAATTAATCCTTCACGGCAGTAACGTCGAATGGTTTGTTCGGCGAGACCCCATTTTTTAGCAGCATCATGTATATCATTTAAGAGGTCAGCAATTCTGTCCCGCTTCATGTTGGAGAATTTAGACCACAGCAAAACAAAAACCGGAGTGGCACCGCTCTCGCTGCGCCACTCCGATTAAAAATAATAGGGCTGACTCTTTATCTGTGTATCTGTGATTGATCGCTATGTTGAATTATTCTGCTCTCAGGCCGTTTGCCTCAAGGTTCTTGCGATAAGCGGGCAGATGCGTGAACATTTCCTTCTTGAGGGGATTGCGCTTTGTCTTGACGATGACGCAAACCTCATATACAAATACCGCTGCGTTGACGATGAGTGCAAGGGCACTCAGCACAGTCCATGCAGTGGGATTGTAAGTGGCGGTAATGGAGAACACGGGCATAGCCTGATAATCCACAGCCAGGGAGAACATTCCGAACAGAGCAAGTGTCTGTGCGCGGTGCTGCAGCCAGATGCCGCGTTTGATGAAGAACTCGGCAACAGTGCAGGAAACCAGCAGTGCAAAGCCGGCATACATGGCACGGGTGGAAATGCAGTTGTAGCAGTACGCCATATTCCACAGATCATAGGCAATGATCCAAAACCAAAGCTGATCTGCCCAAACCATGTCACGGGACTTGGTATTTGCAACCTTGATACCCACCCAGCCAGTCATGGTCAGCAGCAGGAACACGCCTGCAAGGGCATTCATCAGGTTCCAGGGACCACCCAGCTGTACAATGCCGGCGGCATCAACGGTCATCGTCTTAAAGGTTGCAAATACTTCATAGTCGCGATAGATAGCCTCAAGAATATTGATGCCGAGAATTGCCACAGGGAAATACCATGCGAACTTTTTGTTGCCCAGCTTGGTATAGCGGATCAGCATAAATCCGATAACACCTGCAAGCGCGGAGTAGGTCTTTATTACGCCGAACCATGTTTTGCTGGAGGGGCTGCCGACCACATCCATAGCGATCAGTACCACCAGCACTACGGGCAGGACACAATATATAAGTATTGAGAAAATCTTGCTGCGGCGGGTCAGTTCATTCAATACCACCAGAGCAGCCGTAAGGGCGAGAAATCCCAGTACAGTTGCAACGGTATAACCTTCAAAGAAAAATCCCATAATTTCATCCTTTCAACATCAGCTTTACAGCTGAATCACCACATCGCCGATGGGGTACGCCTTGCAGGAGTGGATGTATCCGTACTGCTCGTCGGCATAGCGGCGCAGCATACCTCTTGCAAGGAACACATTGCCGGAAACCAGCTTGACTCTGCACAGACTGCACTCACCGCTGCGGCAGCATACGTTCACACGGACACCTGCACGCTCCAGGGCGGTGAGAATGGACTCGCCGGATCTGGCATCGATCACCCGA
Source organism: Oscillospiraceae bacterium (assembly GCA_017415775.1). Taxonomy (GTDB): domain Bacteria; phylum Bacillota; class Clostridia; order Oscillospirales; family Oscillospiraceae; genus Vescimonas. The sequence goes on along the minus strand of JAFQFC010000021.1, from coordinate 2,590 downwards.
TCCCCGACGGTAAGGCGGAACACCTCATTGCCCGTAAGTCCTTCAGGCCAGCCAGGCTCGTTCTGGATATCCTTTCTTGCACCGAACATCTCCCTGCGAATACGCTTGGCGGGAACTCCCATACTCTCAAGTTCCTTCTTGCAGAAGTCGTTCATCACCTGGGGACCGCAAATATACGCGGTTCGCTCGGCATAGTCCGGCACCAGTCTGGCAATGAGACCGGCATTGATAAATCCTGTTTCTCCCTGCCAGCCTTCAGCAGGCTCGGAAATCACCAAATGATACTTGAAGTTGGGATGCTTTTCCGCATAGGCTGCGAGCTCATCGTGATACAGCGCAGCCTCGGGGGTGCGGCTGCCGTAAAGCAGCACGATGTCTCTGTCCAGCGCAGCTTCCATCACCTCGCGGATCATGCTCATAAAAGGCGTGATACCGCTGCCACCGGCAAAATACAGGGACTTCTTGCTGTGGAACACAGGCTGATAGCGGAACACGCCGGCAGGGCCGTTGGCACTGAAGCGGTCGCCGATCTGCACCTTGTCTATCATGTAATCGGAAACAAACCCCTCTGCGGTACGGGCAACGGTGATCTCGTAATACGCCCTCTGACGGGGGGAGGAAGAAATGCTGTAGGGGCGGCTGGTACGCACGCCATCGATCTCGGTAAAGATATTGATATACTGGCCTGCCTCAAAGGGAGGAAGATATCCGTCGGCACCGGCAAAGCGGATAATTCTTGCATTCTTGCCGGTATCCACAACGTCTGCCACAACCAGAGACAGTCTCTCGGGATGCAGCGCGGCTACCTTCTTGTCGGCAATGTTGCCGACGGGAATCTTATCCTGAGAGATGCTTCTGCTGACACGAATGCTCTCCAGAATTTCTTCGCCGTGAACCAATGTACCCAGCAGGGTTTCTCTAATTGTCTTAGCCATATTACACCTCCGCAGCAATCTTTGAAGCTACGCCGTCTGCGTATTGATAGTTCGGGCCGAAGCCACAGGAAGTCACCCAGCCACTGGCAAACTCCAAATTGGGGATCTTGCTCTCTGCGGGGAAGAAGAACACAGACTGCATACGGTCCTGCTCATAGCCGTAAATGGCTCCGCCGGGATGATTGAGATAGCGCATATGGGTGAGGGGCGTGGCGATCTCCATCTCCTCAATATGCTCGGTAAAGCCGGGATACATTTTTTCCAATCTGGCAACGATGCGACGGCCCGCCTCGTACTTCATCTCGTAATACTGTTCCGGAGTGAGCTTTTCCCATTCAGCACTGTATTTGAGGGTACCGGCAGTAATGATGCTGGTGCCGGGAGGCGATACGCTGGGATCGTCAACGGTATAGCAGGTGGCAACAAGGGGATCATGATCCGGCAGCAGCTGGTAGGCATCACGGAAGTCCTTGTTGGCATCCAGGCTCTCATAGTTGAGGGTAAAGGATGTGGTGAAACCGATTTCCTCGGGCGTGCAGTCAAGGCCGATAAAGCAGGTAAGGGCGGAAATACCCACGGTGTACGGTTTAAGGTACTCCCGTGCGCTTTCGGGTACTTCCTCGGGGGCGAGCAGTGCACCGTATGTGGTCAGAGGCGAGATGTTGGAGATGATCTTCTTGGCTCTGTATTCAACGCCGTTTTCATCCACAACGCCGACAGCTGCGCCGTTTTCCAGCACGATGCGCTTTACGCCGCAGTTGAGCCGCACAACGCCGCCCATGCGGCCAACGGCTTCCATGATGGCCTGGTTCATCATCATAGAGGTACCGCGCAGGTAGTGAGGCTTTGTCTCGGTGTAGAAGTAGGTGCACTTTGCAAGGATCGCAAAGGGGAATCTCTCGGGAGGCATACCCATGAAGCACCAGTATGCGCTCAGCGCCAACTGCAGCTTGGGATCCTTGAAGAATTCATCCAACACCTCCTGTGTGCTCTTGAGGGCATACTTGGCAAGGGTGGGATAAATACGGGGGAAGCCGGTCTTCATGATCAGCTTCTTGAGGGCACCGGGTTCACCGGTGCTCTTTGCGCTCTGGGCGGCGAAGGCGGTGGACTCATCGCAGAAATCGTACACTACCTTAAAGTACTCCTTGATGGCTTCCGCCTCTGCAGGGAACTCCTTGCAAAGATGTGCCACGCACTTCTCCCTGTCGGCCGGCAGGCTTACGCCGGTTCCGTCGGGGAAGTTAACCCGGAACAGTTCCTTTATCTCGATCCAGTCGATTTCATCGAGGATACCGTAGCGGGCGAACTGCTCTCTGAGGGGGCCGGGATTCTCCGGGGTGCCCATATGGGACAGCTGATGCAGCGCAATTTCAAACTCAAAGCGGCCTCTTCTGAAGCTGCTGCCGCAGCCGCCGGGGATATTGTGTCTTTCAAACAGGATAACACGCTTACCCTTTTCGGCAAGGGTAGCAGCAGCGGCAAGACCGCCGTTTCCCGCGCCGATTACGATTACATCATATTGCTCCATTGCATAATTTCCTTTCAGGTTATCAATTATCAGGACAGGAAGAGGGGTGCGAAGGTAAAGTTGATGCCGCCGTTCTTCACCATGAGGATAATACAGGCGGCAATAAGCGCCAGATTGATGATCA
>JAFQFC010000020.1 GCA_017415775.1 Oscillospiraceae bacterium | reverse complement strand
GAGTTTGCCACCAAGTTCGGCCTGCCCATCATTGAGGTGGTCAAGGGCGGCGACATTACCAAGGAAGCCTTCGTCCTGAAGGATGACACCGGTATCATGGTCAACTCCGAATTCCTGGATGGTATGACCGTCAAGGATGCCATTCCCGCCATGCGTGACTACGCCATCGAGCACGGCTGGGGCAAGGAGAAGGTCAATTTCAAGCTGCGTGACTGGGTCTTTACCCGTCAGCGCTACTGGGGCGAGCCCATTCCTCTGGTGAACTGCCCCAAGTGCGGCTGGGTGCCTCTGGATGAGAGCCAGCTGCCTCTGCTGCTGCCCAACGTGGAGAGCTACGAGCCCACCGATGACGGCGAGAGTCCCCTGGCCAAGATGACCGACTGGGTCAACACCACCTGCCCCTGCTGCGGCGGCCCTGCCAAGCGTGAGACCGATACCATGCCCAACTGGGCCGGTTCCTGCTGGTATTACCTGCGCTATATGGATCCCCACAACGACAAGGAGTTCCTGTCCAAGGAGGCCGAGGAGTACTGGGGCCCCGTGGATTGGTACAACGGCGGTATGGAGCATACCACGCTGCACCTGCTGTACAGCCGTTTCTGGCATAAGTTCCTGTATGACATCGGTGCCGTCCACACCAAGGAGCCCTATGCCAAGCGTACCAGCCACGGCATGATCCTGGGTAAGAATCCCCACTATGTTGGCAACGTGGAGACCGAGGAAGAAAAGCAGGCCCTCATCGAGAAGTACGGCTCCATGGCTACCCGCCCCGCCGTCAAGATGTCCAAGTCTCTGGGCAACGTGGTCAACCCCGACGATGTGATCAAGGCCTACGGCGCCGATACCATGCGTCTGTATATCATGTTCATCGGCGACTTTGAAAAGACCGCCGGTTGGTCCGACGAGGCCGTCAAGTGCTCCAAGCGCTTCCTGGACCGCTGCTGGAACCTGATGGATCAGGCTGCCGACGATTATGCCGTCAGCGCCAAGAATGAGTCCATTATCCACAAGACCATCAAGAAGGTCACTTCCGACATCGACGATCTGAAGCTGAACACCGCCATTGCCGCCCTGATGGCTATGGTCAACGAGTTCTATGCCAACGGCTGCACCAAGGGTGATCTGGAGCAGCTGCTGCTGATGCTCAGCCCCTTCGCTCCTCACATGGTGGAGGAGATGTGGGAACTGCTGGGCTTCGCTGAGAAGTACGGCAAGATGGCCATGCAGAGCAACTGGCCCGTCTATGACGAAGCCAAGACCGTGGACGCCAACGTGGAGATGGCCGTCCAGATCAACGGCAAGCTGAAGGGTACCGTGGTGGTTCCCGTCAACAGCGAGCAGGACGCCGTTGTGGCTGCCGCTCTGGCCGTGGAGAAGGTGAAGAAGGCTACCGAGGGTATGCAGATCTTCAAGACCATTCTGGTCAAGAACAAGCTGGTGAACCTCATCGTCAAGCCTGCCAAGTAAAAAGGCAAGAAAAGCGAGGCTGTGCAGCCCACAGCCTCGCTTTTTTCTGTTATTTTCTAAAAAATCTTCTTGACAATGGACAGGCAAGCCGATATAATATTGCCCGTTAAGTCATGTCCAATGACTCTTAAAGAGTATCCTGGATTTAGCCGGATATATCGGAGGGAGGGAAAATAAATGTCCGAAGTACATGTCAAGGAAGGCGAGTCCCTGGACAGCGCTCTGAAGCGTTTTAAGAGAAGCTGCGCCAAGGCCGGTATCGTTGCAGAGGTGCGCCGCAGAGAGTGCTATGAGAGCCCCAGCGTCAAGCGCCGCAAGAAGAGCGAGGCCGCCCGCAAGAACAGAAACAAGAGATATTATTAATCTGTTTCGCCCAGAAGGTGAACCGTTACGGTTCACCTTCTTTCTTTTTCACAAAGAGTTCGCCGGCAATGTCTGCCACCTCCGGCCACATGAAAAAACCCTCACCGATGCCCATCCCCTCGGCCAGTGCGATCTTGCGGCGCAGGGTGTCGGCGTCGTCGAAGAGGATAAACCGTGTCTCGCCGCTTTGCCGCCGGGTGAAATACCGGGCGCACAGTCCATCGCAGTAATAGATGCTGCGTCCCTGCCGCCGCTGTCGCAGCTCCTGAATCGTCAGCGGTGTGCCGACCCCGGTGGGGCAGGGAAGGAGGAACTCCATCATCAGCCGCTGCAGGTCCAGGGCAATGCGCTCCGGGCCGTAGCGACGGCAGGCGTCTGACAAAAGCTCTGCCAGCGATCCGCCGGACAGAGCGGTGCAGAGCAGCACCCGACCGTGAGGGGCGGCTTCTGCGCAGGTGGGCGGCACATAAAGCCTGCGCCCGCAGCGAAGGCACAGCGTATCCAGCTGCTGTGCCAAAGACAGGGAACCGGGACAGGGGGCAGGCGGCAGATCCAGCACCACACCGCTGAAATTGCGCCGCAGACACAGCCGCAGCACCTCACGACTGAGGGCCACGGCAGCCTGCGGCGGGAAAGCGTCTTCTTGGCGCAGTACCAGCAGTCCTCCGCGCAGCTCCCCCGGCAGGGGGCGGCATAGCAGCGCCCCGTCGCTGCCAATGCAGAAGGCCACATGGGCCAGCCGGTCCGTCAGGGACAGACACGCTTCCAAATGGTCAGGCGTGGTGGTCAAATACAACTGCAAACACATCACCTCTTGTATTTCTCGGCAAAGAATGATACACTATATAGTAGTTTATGAGGGAAGGAGAACCTCTATGAGCTTTTCTCTCGTGCCGGATAAACTGTACCGGCGCTATACGGACATCACGCCCCAGATGATGCAGGCATGGGGCATCCGCCTGCTGCTGTGCGATCTGGACTATACGCTGGCGCCCCGCAGCGTGGCCCGGCCCGACGATACGGTGCTGGATTGGGTCAACGCCATGAAGGCTGCCGGTACTGAGGTGATGATCCTCTCCAATAACCGAAGCAGTGAGCGTGTGGAGCTGTTCTGCAAGGACATGGGCATTACCTATGTGGGCCACGCCGGTAAGCCGGCCAAACGGGGTTACCGGGAGGCCATGGCCAAGGCCGGTGTCACCGCCCGGGAAACCGCCATGCTGGGTGACAAGCTACTCACCGATGTGCTGGGCGCCCGCCGCAGCGGCGTTCTGGCGCTGATGGTGGAGCCGTTGGGCGGCCCGGTGGGTGCATGGAACCATGTGCTGCACGCCTTGCAGGCGCCCTTCAAGGCCATGACAAAGGAGAACTATCTATGAACCGTTTTGACGCCATCGCCGCTGCGCTGCCGACATACGGTCTGGACGCCCTGCTGCTGACCGGTGCAGCCAACCGCTTCTACGCCACCGGCTTTCACTCCGACGAGGAGGGCGGCATCGCTTTGGTGACCACCGCCGGCAACTTCTTTTTCACCGATTCCCGGTATATCGAGGCTGCCGAGGCTGCCATCGACAACGCCGCCATCGGACTGGTGGATGCCGGAAAGCGCTACACCGCATGGATCAACGAAGCGCTGGAACTGACCGGCGCAAAGATCGTGGGCTTCGAAGCCGAACATATGACCGTGGCCGATTACCGTGTTTACGAGGAAAAGCTCTGCTGTGAGCTGCGCCCCGCCGACGAGCTGCTGCAGCAGCTGCGTCAGAGCAAGGATGAGGCGGAGATCGCCGCCATGACGGCGGCCCAGCGCATCGCCGAGGAAGCATTCCGGCAGCTTCTGCCGGAGATTCGATCCGGTGTGACGGAGCGTCAGCTGGCAGCCCGGCTGCAGTATCTGGCTCTTTCGCTGGGCGCTGAGAAGATGAGCTTCGACACCATCGTGGCCAGCGGCCCCAACAGCAGCATGCCCCACGCCGTACCTACGGACCGGGCGGTGCAGGAAGGGGACTTCATCACCTTTGATTTCGGCTGTGTGTATGAGGGATACTGTTCCGATATGACCCGCACCGTGGCAGTAGGACAGGTCAGCGAGGAGATGGAACAGGTCTACCGCATCGTTCAGCAGGCCCAACAGGCCGGACTGGACGCTGCCCGGGCCGGAAAGACCGGCAGGGAAGTGGACGCCGCTGCCCGCAGCATCATTGCCGCCGCCGGCTACGGTGAATACTTTGGCCACAGCCTGGGCCACAGTCTGGGTCTGGAGGTCCACGAAAGCCCCAGTGCCACCCCCGGCAACGACAAGCCGCTGCCTCTCCATGCCGTTATCAGCGTGGAACCGGGCATCTATCTGCCGGGGCGTTTCGGTGTACGGATCGAGGATGTGGTGGTGCTGGAAGAGGATGGCGGCCGCAATTTGATGGAAATGGGCAAGGATTTGCTGCACCTGTAAGGTTTTTTCTGTCAGGATAAGGAAAAAATAGTGCAAAAGGCTTGCCAAACGGCACAACATCATGTAAAATATAAACGCCATTTTGGCGACTAAAGTAATTACGGGGAAATATGATCGGTATTTTCCCATCAAACGGGAGGATAATACAATGGCAACTATCAAGGCAAGTGATTTTAGAAACGGTAAGACTTTCGAACTGGATGGCAAGGTCATGCAGGTCGTGGAGTTCCAGCACGTCAAGCCCGGTAAGGGTGCTGCTTTCGTTCGCACTAAGATGCGCAACGTCATCACCGGCGGCGTGACCGAAACTTCCTTTAACCCCGACGATAAGTTCGAGGAAGCTTTTGTCGAGCGCAAGGAAATGTCCTACAGCTATCAGGACGGCGATCTGTACTACTTCATGGACCAGGAGACCTTTGACATGGTGCCTCTGGGTGCTGACCTGCTGGGCGACGCTTTCAAGTTCGTCACCGAGAACACCGTCTGCAAGGTTCTGAGCTACAAGGGCAAGGCCTTCGGCCTGGAGTGCCCCAACTTCATGGATCTGGAAGTCACCCACACCGAGCCCGGTCTGGCCGGCAACACCGCTACCAATACCCTGAAGCCCGCCACCGTGGAGACCGGCGCTGAGGTCCGCGTGCCCCTGTTCATCAACGAGGGCGACCGCATCCAGATCGACACCCGTACCGGCGAGTATCTGGGCCGCGCTAAGTAAGTTATACCAATTACCAATCTTATATCTGCAACAAGGCGAAAGGAGCATGAACTATGGAACTGTTTGAGAAGGTCGCTTATCTGAAGGGTCTGGCTGAGGGTCTGGCTCTGGACACCGAGACCAAGGAGGGCAAGCTGATCGCTGCCATCATTGATGTTCTGGACGATATGTGCGCCGAACTGGCTGTGATGCAGGAAGAGCTGTACGACGTGGAAGACGGTCTGGACGCTGTCAGCGACGATCTGTCTGAGGTCGAGGAAGTCCTGTACGAGGCTCTGGAAGACGAGGACGAGGACGACGAAGACGAGGACGATGATACCGAGTGGTTCGAGACGACCTGCCCCGTCTGCGAAGAGGAGATCCTCTTTGACGAGGACGAGCTGGAAGCCGGCGAGATCCTGTGCCCCAACTGCGGTGAGAAGCTGGAGTTTGATCTGAGCGATCTGGCCGCTGCCGCTGAGGAAGAGGACGAAGACTAATTTTCAAAAAAAGGCAGCACAGTGTCAACTGTGCTGCCTTTTTTGCTGTACGAAAGGAACATGCCTGTGGAATACCGCACCATCTATCCCTCGCCGCTGGGCGAACTGACGTTGGCCAGCGACGGCACGGCGTTGACCGGCCTGTGGATCAGGGGCCAGAAATATTTTGGCGGCGGTGCAAAGCTGTGGGAAGTGAAGGACGACCTGCCGGTTTTTGCTGCAGCGGGCCGCTGGCTGGATGATTATTTCGCCGGCGAAGAAACCGACCCGGAGGACCTGCCTCTTGCACCAACCGGCACGGAGTTCCAACAGACGGTCTGGCAGGCGCTGCGGGACATTCCTTACGGCACGACCGTGACCTACGGCGAGCTGGCCGGGCGCATTGGCTGCGGCTCCGCCCGTGCAGTGGGCACCGCCGTGGGCCGCAATCCCATCAGCATCATCGTTCCCTGCCATCGGGTGCTGGGTGCCGACGGATCTCTCACCGGTTACGCCGGGGGCATCGACTGCAAGCGCTGGCTGCTGGACCATGAGGAGCTGTCAAGACAGCAGTAAATATGAATTAGTCAACAAAATCTCTGCCAGACGGTTGCGTTTGCCGGGCAGAAGAGGTATAATACAAAAAGCGACCCCAAATACTATGTTCGAGGTAAGAATGATGAAAACTTCGGAAAAGCTGAATATGACCATGCTCTGCGACTTTTACGAGCTGACGATGGGCAATGGTTACTTTACCAACGGTTATAAGGACAGAACGGTGATCTTCGATGTGTTCTTCCGTCGTGTGCCCGATCAGGGCGGTTATGCCATCGCTGCCGGTCTGGAGCAGCTGATCGAGTATATCGAGGACCTGCACTTCTCCGACGAGGATATCGAGTATCTGCGTGGCCGGAACCTGTTCTGCGAGGAGTTTCTGGAGTATCTGAGAAACTTCCGCTTCACCGGTGACATCTACGCCGTGCCTGAAGGCACCCCCGTGTTTCCCAAGGAGCCGCTGGTGGTGGTCAAAGCCCCTGCCATCGAAGCGCAGCTCATTGAGACCTTTACGCTGCTGACCATCAACCACCAGAGCCTGATCGCCACCAAGGCCAACCGTGTGGTCCGTGCTGCGCAGGGTCGTACGGTGCTGGAGTTCGGCTCCCGCCGTGCCCAGGGTGCTGACGCTGCCATCATCGGCGCCCGTGCCGCTTACATCGGTGGTGTCAACGGTACCGCCTGCACCATTTCCGATCAGCTCTACGGCGTCCCCGCCGGTGGTACCATGGCCCACGCCTGGGTCCAGATGTTCGACACCGAGTATGAGGCATTCAAGACCTACTGCGAGATCTATCCCACCAACGCCACGCTGCTGGTGGATACCTACAATACCCTTAAGTCCGGCATTCCCAACGCCATCCGTGCCTTCAACGAGGTCCTCAAGCCTCTGGGCATCACCAAGTGCGGTATCCGTCTGGACAGCGGTGACATCGCTTACCTGAGCCAGAAGGCCCGCCAGATGCTGGACGAGGCCGGTTGGACCGAGTGCAAGATCTCTGCCTCCAACTCTCTGGATGAGTACCTGATCCGCGACCTGATGCTGCAGGGCGCTCAGATCGATATGTTCGGCGTGGGCGAGCGGCTCATCACTGCCCGCAGCGAGCCTGTCTTCGGCGGCGTTTATAAGCTGGTGGCCGTGGAGGGCGAGGATGGTGAGATCATCCCCAAGATCAAGGTCAGCGAGAACGTGGAGAAGATCACCGTGCCCCACTTCAAGAAGCTGTGGCGTTTCTACGGCAACGATACCGGCAAGGCCATCGCCGACTACATGACCGTCTACGACGAGACGGTGGACGACAGCGGCGATCTGGAGATCTTCGATCCCTACGCCACCTGGAAGAAGAAGGTGGTCTATGACTTCAACGCCAAGGAGCTGCTGGTGCCCATCTTCCTGAATGGTAAGCGGGTCTATGACAGCCCCAGCCTGCAGGAAATTCAGGACTACTGCCGCGAGCAGGTAGATACCCTGTGGGACGAG
>JAFQFC010000019.1 GCA_017415775.1 Oscillospiraceae bacterium | reverse complement strand
TGAACGATACCGCCGTCGGAGCAGACGGGAACATAGATGCCGGTCTCCTCAAAATACTCGTCACGGGCCTTGCACACCTCGATGAGAGCGGTGGCCTGACCACGGCCGATACCCTTGGTCTCACGGGTGATGCAGATGGAGCCGCCGCCGATACCCACCTTGATGAAGTCGGCGCCGCAGTCGGCCAGGAAGCGGAAGCCTTCACGGTCCACCACGTTGCCGGCGCCCACCTTAACGGACTCGCCGTAATGTTCACGGATCCACTCGATGGTCAGCTTCTGCCACTCGGAGAAACCTTCGGAGGAGTCGATGCACAGCACGTCGGCACCGGCCTCCACCAGAGCGGGAACACGCTGGGCATAGTCGCGGGTGTTGATGCCGGCGCCCACCACATAGCGCTTGTGGCTGTCCAGCAGCTCCAGAGGATTGCTCTTGTGGCTCTCATAGTCCTTGCGGAACACGAAGGAAACCAGACGGCCGTCTTCGTCCACGATGGGCAGGGAGTTGAGCTTGTGGTCCCAGATGATATCGTTGGCGACCTTCAGGGTCGTGCCCTCGGGAGCGGTGATCAGCTTTTCCAGAGGAGTCATGAAGGAGGAAACCTTCTCGTTGGGGTCCATGCGGCTGACACGGTAGTCACGGCCGGTGACAATACCCAGCAGCTTTCCGTGGGAAGTGCCGTCATCGGTGACTGCCACGGTGGAATGACCGGTCTGAGCCTTCAGCTCCAGAATATCGGCCAAAGTCTTGTCGGGGGTGATATTGGAGTTGCTCTCCACAAAGCCGGCCTTGTGGCCCTTGACAGCGGCCACCATGGCGGCTTCGCTCTCGATGGTCTGGGAGCCGTAAATGAAGCTGACGCCGCCCTCCTTGGCCAGGGCGATGGCCAGACGGGGACCGGAGACAGACTGCATAATGGCAGAGATCATGGGGATCTTCATGGTAATAGCGGGCTTTTCGCCCTTGCGGTAACGGACCAGAGGCGTCTCCAGAGAGACGGCAGCGGGGATGCACTCGGCAGAAGAATAGCCGGGTACCAGCAGATATTCATTGAAGGTATGGGACGGTTCGGGGAAGAAGTAAGCCATGGGAAAACACCTCACATACAAATTTCAAAGATTTCAAAAAAGGGCATTCCAAGTCTCCGCAGGAAGTTGAAATGCCCGAACATACATACTGGTAGTATTTAAGCAAGTATAACACGTTGTGAACCATTCGCCAACACCCAAAATTGCAAAATATGTGTAGAAAATTTGCCCCTGTTTTTGACAGTTTCAACCATAAACTGAATGGGGTGGAAAGGCCATTATTATTTCTGAAGGCAGACATCAAAAGAACGTATGATATGGATGAAATTTCCACATTGACGAAAAATTTTGTCGCAGATATAATAAAGTTACCATGAGTTACTATGCGGCTACTGGCGGAAGTGGACGACCACGAGGGAACCGTATAGGGATATGTGCCGACCGCCTGGGCAGACTGAACCTCCCGTAGGTCGGTCTGCCTTTTTACATTTTATCAGGAGGTTAGCGAGGATGAAAGTCGGAGTTGTCATGGGCAGCGTCAGCGATCTGCCCGTCGTGGAAAAAGGAATCAAGGTGCTGCAGGACTTTGGCGTGCCTGTAGAGGTCCGTGTGCTGTCGGCCCACCGCTGCCCGGAAGAGGCACGTGACTTTGCAGCCTCTGCCCGTGAGAACGGTTTTGGCGTTCTGATCGCCGCTGCCGGTATGGCGGCCCATCTGGCCGGTGCGCTGGCCGCCAACACCACGCTGCCTGTGATCGGCATTCCCTGCAAGTCCACCAACTTTGACGGCATGGACGCACTGCTCAGCACTGTCATGATGCCTTCCGGTATCCCTGTGGCGACCGTGGCGGTGGACGGCGCCAAGAACGCAGCCCTGCTGGCAATTGAGATCCTGGCTGTGACCGATGCCGGTCTGGCCGAAAAGCTGGCTGCCGCCCGCAAGAAAGAGACCGATGCAGTCCTGGCCAAGGATGCCGAGCTGCGTGCCAAATACCACTGAAAAACAATCAATTATCATGCAATGCAAACACTGAAAAATATGGAGGAATTAAAAATGAAACTGATCTACACCGGTAAGACCAAGAATGTTTATGCTCTGGAAAACGGCAACTGCCTGCTGAAGTTTAAGGATGACTGCACCGGCAAGGACGGCGTGTTCGATCCCGGTGAGAACTCTGTGGGTCTGACCATCGAAGGCGTGGGCGATGTGAATCTGCGCATGTCCATCTACTTCTTTGAGAAGATCAATGCTGCCGGCATCAAGACCCACTATGTCAATGCCAATCTGGCTGACACCACCATGGAAGTGCTGCCTGCCAAGGTCTTCGGCAAGGGTCTGGAAGTCATCTGCCGCACCCGTGCCGTGGGTTCCTTCATCCGCCGTTACGGTGCTTTGATCGAGTCCGGTGCTCAGCTGCCTTACTATGTGGAGACCACCCTGAAGGATGACGAGAAGGGCGATCCTCTGATCACCAAGGATGCTCTGGTGGCCATTGGTGTGATGACCGAGCAGCAGTATGAGGACCTGAAGTCCATGACTCAGCAGATCACCAAGATCGTGGCTGACGATCTGGCTGAGAAGGGTCTGGAACTGTACGACATTAAGTTCGAGTTTGGCTATGCTCCCGATGGCAGCGTCATGCTCATCGACGAAGTGGCCTCCGGCAATATGCGCGTGTATAAGGACGGCCAGTATATCGATCCCATGACCCTCAACGGCCTGTTCTTTGCGTAATGGGCGGTTTCTTTGGAGCGGTATCGAACCGCGACGTCGTTACTGACGTGTATTTCGGCGTAGACTACCATTCCCATCTGGGTACCCGCCGCGGCGGTATGGTGATCTATGATAAGGAAGACGGCTACCAGCGCCAGATCCATAATGTGGAGAACACTCCTTTCCGCACCAAGTTTGCCAAGGATCTGGAGGAATTCCACGGCTGCGCCGGTATCGGCTGCATCAGCGCCAGTGATCCTCAGCCTCTGCTGGTGCGCTCTCATCTGGGCTTCTATGCCATCGCCATGGTGGGCCTCATCAACAATGCCAATGAACTGGTAGAACAGTATTTCTCCGACCATGGCCATCAGTTTATGGCCATGAGCTCCGGCAAGGTCAACAGCACCGAACTGGTGGCTGCTCTTATTAACCAGAAGGATTCTCTGGTGGAGGGTATTCGCCATGCGCAGGATGTCATTGACGGTACGGCCATTGTAATCGTTCTGCAGGGCAACAGAATCATCGTTGCCCGTGATAAGGTGGGCCGTCTGCCCATGCTGATCGGCAAGAACAAGGATGGCTGCTGCGTTTCCTTCGAGTCCTTTGCCTACCACAAGCTGGGTTATGAGGATGCTTACGAGCTGGGCCCCAGCGAGATCGTGGAAGTCACCGCCGAGGGCTGGAAGACATTGGCTCCCGCCGGCGAGAAGATGCGTATCTGCGGCTTCCTGTGGAGCTATTACGGTTACCCCAACTCCAATTATGAGGGCAGCAATGTGGAAGTCATGCGCTGCCGTAACGGCGAGATCATGGCTCTGGATGATGCCCGTGACGGCATCCTGCCTGATGTGGATATCGTGGCCGGTATGCCCGACTCCGGCATCCCTCATGCCATCGGCTACGCCAACGCCAGCCATAAGCCTTTTGGCCGCCCCTTCGTGAAGTATACGCCCACCTGGGCCCGCTCCTTTATGGGCAACAACCAGAAGCTGCGCAGTCAGGTGGCGGAAATGAAGCAGATCCCCGTGCCCGAGCTCATCCGTGACAAGAAGCTGCTGCTGGTGGACGACTCTGTGGTCCGTGGAACGCAGCTGGGCGAAACGGTGGACTTTCTGCGTGACAGCGGTGCCAAGGAAGTGCATATGCGCTGCGCCTGCCCGCCGTTGGCTTACAGCTGCAAGTACCTGAACTTCTCCCGCAATAAGTCCGAGATGGACCTGTTGGTGCGCCGTGTCATCATGGAGCTGGAAGGGGAGGAAGGCTTCAAGCATATCGCCGAGTATACCGATCGCACCACTGAGCGTGGCCAGAAGATGCTCAAGGCCATCTGCGACAAGTTTGGCTTTGATTCTATGGGCTTCCAGAGTCTGGACGGCCTGCTGGACGCCATCGGCGTGGATCCCTGCAAGGTCTGCACTTACTGCTGGACCGGTAAAGAATAACGATAAAGAAAGAGAGACGAGATATGAGCAACAGCAGCTATTCCGCCTCCTACGCCGCTGCAGGCGTGGATATCACCGCCGGCTATCAGGCGGTGGAACTGATGAAGAAGCACATTGCCCGCACCAAGACTTCCGGCGCCATCGATACCATCGGCGGCTTCGGCGGTTCCTTCCTGCTGGAACTGGCCGGCATGAAGGAGCCGGTGCTGGTCTCCGGTACCGACGGCTGCGGCACCAAGGTGAAGCTGGCTTTCCTGCAGAATAAGCACGATACCATCGGCATCGACGCCGTGGCTATGTGCGTCAACGATATCATCTGCTGCGGCGCAAAGCCTCTGTTCTTCCTGGACTATATTGCCTGCGGCAAGAACGTTCCTGAGAAGATTGCCGAGATCGTGGGCGGCGTGGCCGAAGGCTGCGTCCAGTCCGGTGCGGCTCTCATCGGCGGTGAAACTGCCGAGCATCCCGGCTTGATGCCCGTGGATGAGTACGATCTGGCCGGCTTCGCTGTGGGTATCGTGGACAAGGAGAAGATGTTCGACAAGTCCACCATCAAGGCCGGCGACGTCATCGTGGCCATTCCCTCCAGCGGCGTCCATTCCAACGGCTTCTCTCTGGTGCGCAAGGTGTTCACCGAAGAGCAGCTGGCCGGCCCTCTGGGTGCTGAGCTGCTGGTGCCTACCCGCATCTACGTCAAGGATATTCTGGCGCTGAACGAACAGGTGAAGATCAAGGCCTGCGCCCATATCACCGGCGGCGGCTTCTATGAGAATATTCCCCGTGCGCTGCCCGACGGCATTTGCGCCAGCATCGAGAAGAAGAATGTCCGTATCCCCGAGATCTTCCACAAGATCGCCGAGGCCGGTAATGTCCCCGAGCGTGATATGTTCAACACCTATAATATGGGTGTTGGCATGTGTGTGGTGCTGGATGCTGCCGATGTGGATACCGCTCTGCAGCTGATCCCCGATGCCTATGTGCTGGGCGTCTGCGAAGAGGGTGAAGGAGTCAAGCTATGGTAAAGGTAGCTGTCTTCGTCTCCAGCGGCGGCACCAACCTGCAGGCCATTCTGGACGCACAGGGCAGCGTGATCCAAAACGCACAGGTGGCGCTGGTGATCGCCAGCAGGGAAGATGCCTATGCGCTGGAGCGTGCCAGAAAGCACGGTGTACCCGGCGTGGTGCTGCGTGATGAGGCCGACATCCAGCGTGCGCTGGAAGAGAACGGTATCGGCCTGATCGTGCTGGCCGGCTATATGCGCATTCTGTCCTCCGAGTTTACGGCTCGCTGGGACAAGCGCATCCTCAATGTCCATCCGTCCCTGATCCCGTCCTTCTGCGGCAAGGGTATGTACGGCCTGCGTGTCCACGAGGCTGCCCTCAGCTATGGCGTGAAGGTTACCGGTGCTACGGTCCATTTCGTCAACGAAGTACCCGACGGTGGTGAGATCATCTACCAGAAGGCTGTGGACATTGAACCCAACGACACCCCCGAGATCCTGCAGCGCCGGGTCATGGAGCAGGCCGAATGGATCCTGCTGCCCCGCGCTATCGAAAAAGTTGCAAAGGAGATGCTGGCATGACCGATCTGTTGACTTTCCTGAAGGAAACCTCTTACCCTGGCCGCGGTATCGTGGTGGGCAAGGACCGTGTGTATTATTTCATTATGGGCCGCAGCGAGAACAGCCGCAACCGTGTGTTTGTGGAGACTGAGGACGGCATCCGTACCGAGGCTCACGATCCCGCTAAGCTGAGCGACCCCAGCCTGATCATTTATCATCCCGTTCGTCGCATCGAAAAGGGCCTGATCGTTACCAACGGTGACCAGACCGATACCATCCGTGATTACGACGATTTCCGTGCCGGCCTCATGACTCGTGCGTATGAGCCCGATTTCCCCAACTACACCCCCCGCATCTCTGCCATGATCTATCCCGACGGCAGCTTTGACATGTCCATCCTCAAGCATAAGGATGGCCGCTGCCTGCGTGAGTTCTTCTGCTATGAAGGCTGCGATGAAGGCAAGGGTTATTTCATCAGCACCTATCAGGGCGACGGCAGCCCCCTGCCTACCTTTGCCGGTGAACCTATGGAAGTCACCATGCCTGAGCCTGACGAGGTCTGGGCCGCATTGAACCAGGACAATAAGGTTTCCCTGTACGCCAATGTGGGCGGCAAGGTCACCATTTACAACAAACATCTGGAGGGCTGAACATGAAGGAATTTGAACTGAAGTATGGCTGCAACCCCAATCAGAAGCCTGCCAAGATCTATATGAAGGACGGCAGTGAGCTGCCCATCCAGGTGCTCAACGGCCGCCCCGGCTTCATCAACTTTCTGGATGCCTTCAACTCCTGGCAGCTGGTCAAGGAGCTGAAGGAGGCCACCGGCCTGCCCGCCGCCGCTTCCTTTAAGCACGTTTCTCCCGCCGGTGCCGCTGTGGGCCTGCCTCTGAGCGACATCGACCGCCATATCTATTTCGTGGCCGAGGATGCAGAGCTGAGCCCCATCGCCTGCGCCTATATCCGCGCCCGTGGTGCCGACCGTCTGTGCTCCTTCGGTGACTGGGCCGCTCTCTCCGATGTCTGCGACGCCGCTACCGCCCGCTACCTGCAGGGCGAGGTGTCCGACGGTGTTATCGCCCCCGGCTACACCGACGAGGCGCTGGAGATCCTGAAAACCAAGAAGAAGGGTGCCTACAATGTCATCCAGATCGATCCCGATTACGTTGCGGCTCCTCAGGAGTGCAAGGATGTGTTCGGCATCACCTTCGAGCAGGGTCACAACGATTTTGCCATCAACGAAGCGCTGCTGAGCAACATCGTTACCGAGTGCAAGGACCTGCCCCAGCAGGCCAAGATCGATATGATCGTTGCCCTCATCACCCTGAAGTACACCCAGTCCAACTCCGTCTGCTACGTCAAGGACGGTCAGGCCATCGGCGTGGGCGCCGGCCAGCAGAGCCGTATCCACTGCACCCGTCTGGCCGGTGACAAGGCCGACAACTGGTACATGCGCCAGCATCCCAAAGTACTGGCCCTGCAGTTCGTGGACGGTATCCGTCGTCCCGACCGCGACAATGCCATCGATATCTACACCTCCAATGAGTACGAGGATATTCTGGCTGAGGGCGTGTGGCAGCTGAGCTTCAAGGTCAAGCCCGAGCCCCTGACGGCAGAGGAGAAGAAGGCATGGATCGCCACCCAGTCCGGCGTGACCGTGGGCAGCGACGCATTCTTCCCCTTCGGCGACAATGTGGAGCGTGCCCGCAAGAGCGGCGTGCAGTACATCGCCGAGCCCGGCGGCTCCATCCGTGATGACAACGTGATCGCCACCGCCAACAAGTACGGCATCACCATGGCCTTCACCGGCATGCGCCTGTTCCATCATTGATCCCAATTTCCGAAGGGGGAGCGCAAACTCCCCCTTTCGGTGCGTTTTATTAGGAGGAAATTATGAACATTCTGGTCGTTGGCGGCGGTGGCCGCGAGCATACCATTATTCGTAAAATCAAGGAAAATCCCGCAGTGGAGACCATTTATGCGCTGCCCGGCAACGGCGGTATTGCTGCCGACGCTGTGTGCGTCAACATCGGTGCCAAGGACATCGATGGCATCGTGGCCTTCGCCCGCGACAATAAGATCGATTACTCCATCGTGGCCCCCGATGATCCTCTGGCTCTGGGCGCCGTGGATGCCCTGAACGCCATCGGTATCCCCGCTTTCGGCCCCGATAAGAAGGCCGCCGTTATCGAGAGCAGCAAGGTTTTTTCCAAGAACCTGATGAAGAAGTACGGTATTCCCACCGCCGCCTATGAGGTCTTCGACAAAGCTGAGGACGCCAAGGCTTATGTGGAAACCTGCAAGATCCCCGTGGTTATCAAGGCCGATGGCCTGGCCCTGGGCAAGGGCGTCATCATCGCAATGGAACGCAGCCAGGCCATCGAGGCCGTGGAATCCATCATGTGCGACCGTGTCTTTGGTGACAGCGGCTCCCAGATCGTGGTGGAAGAGTTCCTGGAAGGCCCCGAGGTCTCCGTGCTGAGCTTCACCGACGGCAACGTGGTGATCCCTATGGTGTCCTCCATGGACCACAAGCGTGCGCTGGACGGCGATCAGGGCCTCAATACCGGTGGTATGGGTACCATCGCCCCCAATCCCTTCTATACCGACGAAGTGGCAGAGCGCTGCATGAAGGAAATTTTCGTGCCCACCATCGAGGCCATGAAGGACGAAGGTCGTCCCTTCAAGGGCTGCCTGTACTTTGGTTTGATGATCACCAAGGACGGCCCCAAGGTCATCGAGTATAACTGCCGCTTTGGCGATCCCGAGACCCAGGTGGTGCTGCCCCTGCTGAAGAGCGACCTGCTGACCATCATGCAGGCCGTGTCCGACGGCAAGCTGGCTGAGACTGCCGTGGAATTCTCCGACGGCGCTGCCTGCTGCGTGGTTATGGCCTCCGGCGGCTATCCCGGCTCCTATGAGAAGGGCCACGAGATCACCATTCCTGAAGGACTCAGCGCTGAGGTGTTTGTGGCCGGTGCTGCACAGAAGGACGGTAAGCTGGTCACCAGCGGCGGCCGTGTGCTGGGCGTCACCGCTACGGCGGATACACTGGCCGAGGCTGTTGCCAAGTCCTATGCAAATGTGGAGAAGATCACTTTCGAAAAGGCGTTTTATCGCCGCGACATCGGCCGCCGTGCCCTGGAGGTAAAATGATTTACAGAGTTTATGTAGAAAAGAAAGCCGGCCTCGATAACGAGAGCCGTGCCCTGCTGAGCGAGATCAAGGGTATTCTGGGCATCGACAGCGTTACCGGCGTGCGTGTGCTGAACCGCTACGATGTGGAGCACATTGATGAGGCCCTGTTTAACGCCTGTGTTACCACCGTGTTCTCTGAGCCCCAGACCGACGATGTGTATTTTGCCCAGCCTGCCCACGAGGGCGTGGTCTTCGCTGTGGAGTATCTGCCCGGCCAGTTTGACCAGCGTGCCGACTCCGCTGCCCAGTGTGTGCAGATGATCGCCCAGTGTGATCGTCCTACCGTCCGCAGCGCTCGTGTGTATCTGCTGGAAGGCAATCTGTCCGCTGAGGATGTGGCTGCCATCAAGCACCATGTCATCAATCCCGTGGAGTCCCGTGAGGCCGCTCTGGAGCTGCCCGAGACGCTGGACATGGAGTATACCATCCCTGAGGCTGTTGCCAGCATCGAAGGTTTTACCGAACTGGATGACGCCGGCCTGCAGACTATGATCGCCGATATGGGTCTTGCCATGGACCTGGCCGATATCCGCATGGTCCGTGACTATTTCCGCAGCGAGAACCGCCAGCCTACCATTACCGAGATCCGTGTGCTGGATACCTACTGGTCCGACCACTGCCGTCATACCACTTTCAACACCATCATCGACTCCGTCTCCTTTGAGAGCGAGGAGATCCAGAAGACCTGGGACGCCTATATCGGCACCCGCAAGGATCTGGGCCGCACCAAGCCCATTTGCCTGATGGATCTGGGTACCATCGCTGCCAAGGCGCTGAAGAAGTCCGGTCAGCTGACCAAGCTGGACGAGAGTGAAGAGATCAACGCCTGCACCGTGAAGATGAAGGTGACCGTGGATGGGGAAGAGCAGGATTGGCTGCTCCTCTTCAAGAACGAGACCCATAACCACCCCACCGAGATCGAACCTTTCGGCGGTGCTGCCACCTGCATCGGCGGCGCTATCCGTGACCCCCTGTCCGGCCGCAGCTATGTCTACGCCGCCATGCGTGTCACCGGTGCTGCCGACCCCACCGTTCCTGTTTCCGAAACCATCACCGGCAAGCTGCCCCAGCGTACCATCGTGACCAAGGCTGCCGCCGGCTATTCCTCCTACGGTAACCAGATCGGCCTGGCTACCGGCCTGGTGGACGAGATCTATCACCCCGGCTACGCTGCCAAGCGTATGGAAGTGGGCGCTGTCATCGCTGCCGCTCCCGCTGCCAATGTGCGCCGTGAAGTGCCTGTCGACGGCGATGTGGTCATCCTGCTGGGCGGCCGTACCGGCCGTGACGGCTGCGGCGGTGCCACCGGTTCCTCCAAGGCCCACACCGAAGAGAGCCTGACCACCTGCGGCGCCGAGGTGCAGAAGGGTAATGCCCCTGAGGAGCGCAAGCTCCAGCGTCTGTTCCGCAACAGCGAAGCCAGCCGCATGATCAAGCGCTGCAACGACTTCGGTGCCGGCGGCGTGTCTGTCGCCGTGGGCGAACTGGCCGATGGCCTGAACATCAACCTCAATGCCGTGCCCCGTAAGTATGAGGGCCTTGACGGCACCGAACTGGCCATCTCCGAGTCTCAGGAGCGTATGGCCGTGGTGGTGGCCGCCGAGGATGCCCAGCGTTTCGCCGCTCTGGCCGATGAGGAGAACCTGGAGTCCACTCTGATCGCCAAGGTCACCGCCGAGCCTCGTCTGGTGATGCACTGGAATGGTCAGACCATCGTGGACCTGTCCCGTGCCTTCCTGGATACCAACGGTGCCGAGAAGCATGTGGATATCGAAGTGGCTGCTCCTGTCGCCTATGAGTCTGTGAAGCCTTCTTCCTTTACTGATGCGATGGAGACTGTGTCTGCCGATCTCAACAGCTGCGTCAAGCGTGGCCTGGTGGAGCGCTTTGACTCTACCATCGGCACCGGCACCGTGATGATGCCCTTCGGCGGCAAGCATCAGCTGACGCCCTCTCAGTGCATGGTCCACCGTGTCAGCGTGGAGAAGGGTCATACCGATGACTGCTCCTACATGGCATGGGGCTATGATCCCTACATCAGCGAGAAGAGCCCCTATCACGGCGCCTATTTGGCCGTGGTGGAATCCGTCAGCAAGATGATGGCTGCCGGCGCCAAGTTCGAGGATGTGTACCTGAGCTTCCAGGAGTATTTCGAGCGCCTGCGTACCGATGCCAAGCGCTGGGGCAAGCCCATGGCCGCTCTGCTGGGTGCTTATCGCGCCCAGATGGAGTTGGGTATCGCTGCCATCGGTGGTAAGGACTCCATGTCCGGCTCCTTCGAGCAGCTGGATGTGCCGCCCACGCTGATCTCCTTCGCTGTGACCACCGGTAATGTCAACGAAGTGGTCTCCGGTGAGTTCAAGG
>JAFQFC010000018.1 GCA_017415775.1 Oscillospiraceae bacterium | reverse complement strand
TCCCGTCTGGTGCTTTTCGTTTCGTTCATTGTTTAATTTACAAGGTACACGTCCCTTAGCGGAACAGTCATTATATTAGCACATGGCTTCCATCTTGTCAACTTATTTTTTGCAAAATTCGTTAACTTTTTTTGGAGGCCCGCCTCAGCCGCCCGGAAGCGGACAGCTCAGTTAGAATACCACTCCTCCTTCCGTTTGTCAAGCTCTATTTTCCACTTTTTCTCACTTTTTTCAAAAAAGAAAGGGACATGACAAGCTCTCTCTATTGTGCTACAATACCTATATAAATATACACCCTTTGTAAGGAGGTGTTCTCTTGCAGATCAAAGAATTGTCCGCCACCTTCGGCCGGCTGGACCAAGCGCAGCTGCAGCTGCAGCCGGGCCTCAATGTGATCTATGCCCCCAACGAATCCGGCAAGTCCACCTGGTGCCACTTCATCCGCACCATGTTCTACGGCCTGCCCACCCGGGATCGAGGTCTGACCGCCGACAAAAATCGCTACGCTCCCTGGAACAGCTCCGCCATGTCCGGCCGCATGGAGCTGTCTGTCGACGGCCAGAACTACACCGTGGTGCGCCGCACGCAGCGTGCCGCATCGCCTATGGGTGAATTCTCCTGCACCTATGGCGGCACCGCCGATCCTGTGCCGGGCATCACCGGCCAGAATCTGGGCGAGGAACTGCTGGGTGTGGGCCGTGAAGTTTTCGTCCGCAGCGCCTTCATTGCCCAAAGCGGTCTGTCATTGGATAAGGATGCCGAGCTGGAGCGGCGCATCAGTGCCCTTGTCACTTCCGGCGAGGAAGACATCTCCTTCTCCGAGACCAATGACCGGCTGAAAAAACAGCTCAATCGCCGCCGTCACAACAAAACCGGTCTGATCCCGGCACTGGAAACGGAGATTGGGCAAATCACCACTGCCCTGAACCGGCTCCAGGCCCTGCACCGCCAGGAAGAGGAAGCCCGCATTCAGCTGGCCCAATACGAGCGGCAGGCAGAAGAGCTGCAGCTGCGGTTGGAGCAGTGGGAAGCTCTGGAAAAGCAGAACGCCCTGTGTGCTTACCTGCAGGCCCAGCAGGCCGCCGGCACCGCAGCCGACTATGTCAAGATGCTGCAGGAGGCCGACCCCGCTCTGCCCGGAGCCGCCGAGCTGGCCCGGATCGATGGCATGGCTCACTCGCTGGACCAAACCCTCGCCAATGCCGAGGAAGCCGGAGAGCTGGCCCTGCAGCGGCAAAAGGAAGCCGCCGCAGCTCGCGAACGCTGGGAGCAGCACCCCCTCGCCCCCACCACCGAAGCGCAGCTGCAGGACCGCCTGGAATCCATCACGCCCCAAACAAGAAAATTCTCTCCCTGGATCCTGCTGCCGGCTCTGGCCGCAGGCGGCGGCAGCGGCTTTGCCGCATGGTATTTCCTGCAGCAGCTGCCCCTTCCCATCGCCATCGGCGCCATCCTCTGCTGTACCATCCTGCTTATATATAATGGTATCCGGCAGAAAGGCAACAAGGCCGCCGCCCAGGCAGCCGAAGAGCAGCGCACACAGCTGCAGATGCAGATGGAGGAATACCTGACGTTGCTGCACAACTACGAGGAAGCTCACGACGAGGCCGATCGCACCGCAGCCGCCGCCCGCAGCCTGCACCAAAGCTGCCGGGAAGGCTTGCTGCAGCTGTTGGCGCAAGTGCATCCCTTTGCACCGGAGACTACCAACCTCACCAACCTGCGCACCGCATTGGACGAAGCGCTGCAAAAGCGCCGCCGTCTGGACGACGCCCGCCAAAACGCCCGGGATACGCATCTGCACTGCCAGCTGCTGGAGCAGCACTTGCCTGACGGTCCGCTGCCCGATCCCGATGCCGTTCTGCCCCGGCCCACAGTCTCCTACGAGCAGGTGAAAGATGCCCTGCCCCGGGCCATCGGAAACGCACAGGCCGCCCGCTCTCAGCTGGATACCCTGTCCGGCCAGCTGCATGCCCTGGGTGACCGGGACGCCCTGGAAAGCCGTCTGCAGCAGCAGACCGACGAGCTTTCCCGACTGCAGTCCGAATACGACGCTATTGCCAAGGCCATGGATGCCCTGAACCGGGCCGACCAGACCATGCAGAACCGCTTCTCCCCGGAGCTGGGCCAGCGGGCCGCCGATATTTTCGGTGCGCTGACCGCCGGCCGGTATCACCAGGTCCTGTTTGACCGCAGCTTCGCCCTTTCCGCCGCTCCCAGCGGCGACAACTCTCCCCGGGACATTCGGCTTCTGAGTCAGGGCACTGCCGACCAGCTGTATTTGGCCACCCGCCTCGCCATCTGCCAGATGGTCCTGCCGGAGGAAAAGCAAGTGCCGCTTATCCTTGATGATGCGCTGACCAACTTTGACGCCAAGCGCATGGCCTCTGCATTGGAATGGCTGCTGGAAGAGAGCAAGCGGCGCCAGATCCTCCTCTTCACTTGCCACACCCGGGAGAGCGAATACCTCCGAGGCCGGGATGGCGTCACCCATTTGGGCCTGTAAGACTGGACAACGCCGCCGTTTGGTGGTATATTGTCTATACTATTATAATATGTATCATGCGCCCCGCCGGGACGCACCGTAACAAAGGAGATCTTTTACCATGAGCGAATGCAATCACAACTGCAGCAGCTGCAGCGAAAACTGCAGCGAGCGCAAAGACAGCCCCTTCCAGATCAAGCCCCTGCGTGACGGCTGCCGTGTAGGCAAGGTATACGGCGTTGTGTCCGGCAAGGGCGGCGTAGGCAAGTCCATGGTCACCAGCCAGCTGGCGGTCACCATGCGCCGCCGCGGCTACAATGTAGCCGTGCTGGATGCTGACATTACCGGTCCTTCCATCCCCAAGGCGTTCGGTGTCCATTGCCGGGCCAACGGCTACGAGGACGCCATTCTCCCCGTAGAGACCGCCACCGGCATCCAGCTGATGAGCGTGAACCTGCTGCTGGAAAACGAGACCGACCCTGTCATCTGGCGCGGTCCCGTCATCGGCGGCGTGGTGCAGCAGTTCTGGGGCGATGTGCTGTGGGACGACGTGGACTACATGTTCGTGGATATGCCTCCCGGAACCGGCGACGTGGCTCTGAACGTGTTCCAGACTCTGCCGGTGGACGGTATCATCGTGGTCACCTCCCCGCAGGAACTGGTGGGCATGGTGGTGGAGAAGGCCGTGAAGATGGCCCAGATGATGAACATCCCCGTGGTGGGCCTGGTGGAGAATATGAGCTACCTCACCTGCCCCGACTGCGGCAAGCAGCTGCACATCTTCGGCGAAGGCAAGACCGACGAGGCCGCCGCACGGTACGGTCTGGAGGTTCTGGCCAAGATGCCCATCGACCCGGCACTGGCACAGCTGGTGGACCAGGGCGCCATCGAAGCCTTCCAGGGCGACTGGCTGAGCGGCGTGGCCGACAAGATCAGCGAATAAGGAACAGCGGTGCTTCTCAAAAGAAGCACCGCTGCTTTTTACGCAAAAAAGAGGTGTTCTTTTCCAAGAACACCTCTTTTTCTTACTTTTTCTTCTTGCCCAGATAGGCTTCCTTGATGGATTCGTCGGCCAGCAGCTCAGCACCGGTACCCGTCTTGGTGATAGAGCCGGTCTCCAGCACGTAGGCGATGTCCGCCGTCTTCAGGGCCATGTTGGCATTCTGCTCGATCAGCAGCACGGTCACGCCCTGCTCGTTGATGGTACGAATGATCTCAAAGATGCCCTGCACCACCAGCGGTGCCAGACCCAGCGAGGGCTCATCCATCATCAGCACCTTGGGGCGGCTCATCAGCGCACGGCCCACCGCCAGCATCTGCTGCTCACCGCCGGACAGCGTACCGGCCAGCTGCCAGTGGCGCTCCTCCAGACGGGGGAACAGGGAGTACACCCACTGGATGTCCTTCTCGATCTCCGCCTTGTCCTTGCGCAGGTAGGCGCCGATCTTCAGGTTCTCCAGCACCGTCATGTCGGCAAACACACGGCGACCCTCCGGCACCTGTGCAATGCCCATTTCCAGCACCTTGTTGATGGGCTTGCCCAGCAGCTCCACACCGTCGTAGGTGATGCTGCCGCTGTCAGCCTTCACCAGGCCGGAGATGGTACGCAGCAGCGTGGACTTGCCGGCACCGTTGGCGCCGATCAGGGTGACGATCTTGCCGTCCGGCACTTCCAGATCGACACCGCGCAGGGCGCGGATGCCGCCATAGGATACATGCAGATCATTAATCTTCAGCATCGTCAGCCACCCCCAGATATGCGTCGATAACGCGTTCGTTGTTCTGGATCTCCTCCGGCACACCGCTGGCGATCAGCTTGCCGAAATCCAGCACGTAAATGCGGTCAGAAATATCCATGACCAGATCCATATGATGCTCAATGAGCAGGATGGTCATCTTGAAATTGTCACGGATCTCGCCGATGAACTTGGTCAGTTCCAGCGTCTCCTGCGGGTTCATGCCGGCTGCCGGCTCATCCAGCAGCAGCAGCTTGGGATCGGTCGCCAGCGCACGGGCGATCTCCAGACGGCGCTGCTTACCGTAGGGCAGGCTGGTGGCCAGCTCATCCTTCACATCCTCCAGGCCCACGATCTTCAGCAGCTGCAGCACTTCTTCCCGCTGCTGCTGCTCTTCCTTCCGGTTCAGGCGGAAGATGGCAGAGAACAGGCCGTGGGTGCGGCGCATGTGCTTGGCGATCAGCACGTTGGTGAACACCGTCTGGCTCTTCCACAGGCGGATGTTCTGGAAGGTACGGGCCATGCCCCGCTCGGTGATCTTGTCAGGCGTGGGTGCGAGCACCTTGTCGCTGCCCACAAAAGGATCGCGCTCATGCTCGGCATCGTTCCAGGCCTTGGTCGCCTCCTCATCCTCCATGGGCGGACGGCCGGCGGGCACGTAAGCGGCCGTGTACATAGTGGAATTCTCACCCTTGTACAGCTTCTTCATCTTGCCCTGGGGGTGATTGCGCACGATGGGCTCACCGTCGAAGGTGACCATACCGTTGGAAGGCGCATACACACCGGTGATGACGTTGAAAGCGGTGGTCTTACCGGCGCCGTTGGGGCCGATCAGGGCCACGATCTCGCCTTCGTTGACCTCCATGGACAGGTTATCCACGGCGACCACGCCGCCAAACTGCATGGTGGCGTTTTCAACTCTCAGAATATTCTTGCTCATTTGGTGACCTCCTTCTTCGAGGCCTTCTTAGAGGCTTTCTTGGCCCGGGGTTTCAGCAGATCGGGCAACTCCTTGTCACCCATGATACCCTTGCGGAAGAACAGTACCACCACCATGATGATCACGCTGAACACCACCAGGCGGAAGCCATTGCGGAAGATACCGGGTGCGTTGATGCCCAGGAATACGCCGGAGTCCAGGCCGCGCAGCCACCATTCAGAGGCGGCCACGAACAGCACGGAACCGATCACACTGCCGGTAATAGAGCCGATGCCGCCCAACACCACCATCAGCAGGATCTCATACGTCATCGCAGACTTGAAGTTGCTGGCCTGTGCAATGCCCAGCACCATGGCCATGGTGGCACCGGCCACACCGGCAAAGAAGGAACTGGTCACAAAGGAAATCATCTTGTGCTTGGCCAGATTGATGCCCATGGCCTCGGCAGCGATCTCGTCATCACGGATGGCCTTGAAGGATCGGCCGTAGGTGGAGTTCACCAGCAGTACGATCAAAGCAATACACACCGTGGCGATCAGCACCGGCACGAAGGTAGACATCTTGATGGTCGTCTCGCCCACCGTCAGCTTAAAGGTACTGATACGCTCAAAGCTCTTCAGCAGGTTGGAGCCGTTGGTCACAGGTCCCAGCTTGCCCCACTGGAACACGGCGCGGATGATCTCCGCAAATCCCAGAGTGGCAATGGCCAGATAGTCGCTCTTCAGCTTCAGAACAGGCAGACCGATGAGCCAGGCGAAAACAGCGGCCACCAGACCGGCCAGCACCACCGCCAGCACCACGCCCAGCACCGTGCCGAAAGAGCCCAGGCCGCTGCGCAGCACCTCGGGGAAGGAAACACGGATGGCAGCATCATAGTACTGATACACCGTGTCACGGGACTCGGCAGGAATGGTGAAGATGGCGTACGTGTAGGCACCCACCAGCATAAAGCCGGCGTGACCCAGAGAGAACAGGCCCGTAAAGCCATTGAGCAGGTTCATGGAAACGGCGGCCAGAGCATATACAGAGCCCTTCTGCAGCACCGTCAGCAGCATAGACATCTTGTCCGTGGGCTTGATGACCTGGTCCAGTACCAGGACCAGCGCCAGGAACAAAGCTACGACGATCAGGGCAATGAAGTTCTTCTTGTTATCTTTCTTCTGCAGCATTCGTTCCACCCCCTTATACCTTGTCCGTGGTCTTCTCGCCAAACAGACCGGTAGGCTTAAAGACCAGAACGATGATCAGCAGGGCAAAGGTAAAGGCGTCGGAGAAGGTAGAGAATCCCACCTGCTCGGTAATAACACCGTTGACCACCAGAATGGTGTCCAGACCCTTGATGATACTTTCGCAGATGCCGATGATGAAGGCACCGATCACCGCACCGGGAATGGAGCCGATACCACCGAACACGGCTGCCACGAAAGCCTTCAGGCCGGGCATACCGCCGGAGGTGGGCACCACGCCGGGATAGTTGGTGAAGTACAGCATGGAACCGATGGCCGCCAGGAAGGTGCCAATGATGAAGGTGGCGGAGATCACGCTGTTGATCTTGATGCCCATCAGCTGGGCCGTCTCAAAGTCGCGGGAAACAGCGCGCATAGCCATACCGATCTTGGTGTGGTTGATGAGCAGCACCAGTGCCGCCACCAGGATCACCGTCAGGAAAGGGGTGATCACAGTAACACGGGTGGTCTCCATACCAAAGATCGTCACCTTATCAGAGATCCAGGGAATAGCGGGATAGTTCTTGTTCAGACCGCCGGTGATGTACAGCGCCAGGTTCTGGATAAGATAGCTCACGCCGATGGCGGAGATCATCACGGACATGCGGGGCGCATTGCGCAGGGGCTTGTAGGCAACACGTTCGATGGTGAAGCCCAGAGCCACCGTCAGCAGAATCATCAGCGGAATGGCGATGTACAAAGGCATGGCTGCCGACAGGTAGACCATGACAAGGCCCGCCACCATGAACACATCGCCGTGGGCGAAGTTGATCAGGCGCAGGATGCCGTATACCATGGTATAGCCGATGGCGATCAGTGCGTACTGGCCGCCGACGGAAATACCGGAAATCAGATACGGCAGGGTGCTTTGCAGCAAGTCCATAGGGTTTCCTCCCTCTTTTTCTAATTACAGGTTTGCCGGACCGTCCCGAAAAGGGAGCGCTGATTGCGGCAGCTCCCCTTTCGAGGCAGCCCGGCTAAAGGCACAACGGCTGGCGGGAGAAATTCTCCCGCCAGCACAGCTGTCTTTGACTGATTTTTGTCGCCGAAAGCGTTTGGCTTAGTTGATGCCCTGCTCAGCCACGAAGTCCCACTTGCCGGTCTCGGTGTTGCAGGCCTTCACAAAAGCGGTGTCACGCTTGGCATCGCCGATGTCGTCAAAAGCGATCGCGCCGGTCACGCCGGTGTAGGACAGTTCGGGCAGAACGGCCAGCACGTCAGCGGGATCGGTGGAACCGGCCTTCTTCAGGGCCTCCAGAGCCACATAGTAAGCATCGTAACCCATGACGGTCACGGCAGCCAGCTCGTCGTTGCCGCCGTTGTTGGCCTTGGCGGTAGCGTCGGAGTTGATCCAGGCCTTGATGGCGGCGTCGAAGTCGGCGTCAGCGCCTTCCTGGTAGAAGGTGGTCACGGCGATCTCAACCTTGGTGCCCTTGGCAGCATCCAGGATCACGTTGGAGTCCCAGGTGTCGCCGGCCAGGATGGGCATACCCAGATTCTGGGTGTCAGCCTTGGCGATGATCTGAGCAGCAGCCTCGGTGGAGACGGGAGCAAAGAAGACATCGCAGCCCTGGTTCTGGGCGTTGGTGATGTAGGTGGAGTAGTCAGAGGTTCCCTCGGGGAACTGCTCATACACGCAGTTGTCCTTGCCGAAAGCCTCGATGAAGTAGTTGCACAGGCCGCCGGAGTAGTCGTCACCCTGCTTGGCCAGGCAATAAGCCTTGCTGGCACCCAGCTCGCTCTTGGCATAGTTGGCCAGAACGGTACCCTGGAAGGGATCCAGGAAGCAAATGCGGAAGTACACATCGCACTCGGAAGTGACCTGGGGGTTGGTGCAGGTCACGCCAATGGCGGGCATGCCGGCAGTGGCGAAGGTGTCACCAGCAGCGATGGACACGCCGGAACCGTAGGAACCCAGCACCAGGGACACACCGCTGGAGATCAGGGTCTGTGCAGCAGAAGCAGCCTTGTCATTGGAAGAGGCGTTGTCGGCATACACCAGCTCCACCTTGTAGGTCTCGCCGCCGATCTCCACGGTGGGAGTCTCGTGGTTGGCATACTGCATGCCCAGGATCTCCTGCTTGCCGCCGGCACCGTTGTCGCCGGACTGAGGCTCAAACACGCCGATCTTGACGACCTTCTCGCCGCCGTTGTCTGCGTCGCTGTCGTTGCCGCAAGCCACCAGGCCCAGAGCCATGACCAGAGCCAGGATCAAAGCAATCACTTTTTTCATTGTTTCTTCCTCCTAAAATTTTCTGCCCCGGCAAATTCTTTGCCAGGTTGAAGAATAGACATATTGTAGAGGATTTTGTGCAATTTTACAAGAGGTAAATTGCTATAAAAAATTATTCACCTTTCCTCGTGTTATTCTTGTCCCGGAATGGGATTTCCCGCCCAACTGTCCTTGTATTGCGGACATCTGCCCCGCTTTCCGTATTTCTCAGGCAGCTCAACCCTGTAATACTTTTATCAATCGCCTATCTTTTCGTCCCACTTCTTCCATTTTCGCATAATTTGTGCAACTTTTTTCTTCAAATTATAACTTTTCCCCAAATCGTTCGGTCAAAATCGCCGGCGCCGGGTGCATTTGTGCCCCGTTTGTCAGTGTCGCTCTTCGGTACACAGCAAGCTTCCGTCGTTTTGCACAGAAGGGTCTCAAAAACTTTATCGAATCATTCTTGCTTTGAATAAAAAAACACCGGAAATCCGTGATTTCCGGTGTTTTTCCTTTTATTCTTCCTTAGAATCTGCTGCCTCAAAGATCTTCTGCAGCTCTTCGCCGGACATGGTCTCGTGCTCCAGCAGGTATTCCGCCGTGCCGATCAGAGCGCTGCGGTTCTGCTCCAGGATCTCCCGGCAGCGGTTGTACGCCTCGTCGATGATCCGCCGCACTTCCTCGTCCATCTCCGCCGCCGTCTTTTCCGAATAGGGACGGGTCTGGGCCATGGACTTACCGATGAACACCTCGTCGCTGCCGGCATCGAAGGCCACAGCGCCGATCTTCTCGCTCATACCGTAAGCGCCCACCATCTTGCGTGCCATATCGGTAGCCCGCTGCAGGTCATTGGATGCACCGGTGGAGATGTCGCCCAGCATCAGTGCCTCGGCCACCCGGCCGCCCAGCAGGGTGATGAGCCGCTCCTCCATGTACTTCTTGGAGTAGTAGGCCGTATCCTCTTCCGGCAGGTAGATGGTCATACCGCCGGTCTGGCCACGGGGCACGATGGTCACCTGATGGACGGGCTCATGCTCCGGCAGCGCCAGCGCCGCCACAGCGTGACCCGCTTCGTGGTAGGCGGTGAGCTTGCGCTCCCGTTCCGGCACCACACGGCTGCGCTTTTCGGGACCTGCCAGCACCTTGATGACCGATTCTTCCACATCCTCCCTGGTGATGACCTGACGGTTCTTGCGGCCTGCCAGCAGCGCCGCCTCGTTCAGCAGGTTTTCCAGGTCGGCGCCGGTAAAGCCGACGGTGCTGCGAGCCACCTCGTCCAGATCCACATCCTCTGCCAGCGGCTTTTTCCGGGCATGGATGGCCAGGATCTCCCGGCGGCCCTTGATATCCGGCAGGCCCACATAGACCTGGCGGTCGAAACGGCCCGGGCGCAGCAGCGCCGGGTCCAGAATATCCACACGGTTGGTGGCGGCCAGCACCACAACACCTTCGTTGGTGCCGAAACCGTCCATTTCCACCAGCAGCTGGTTCAGGGTCTGCTCACGTTCGTCGTGACCGCCGCCCAGACCGCTGCCGCGCTTGCGGCCCACAGCATCGATCTCATCGATGAACACGATGGCCGGAGCATCCTTCTTTGCCTGCGCAAACAGGTCGCGCACACGGCTGGCGCCCACGCCCACATACATCTCCACAAAGTCAGAACCGGAGATGGAGAAGAAGCGCACGCCCGCCTCGCCGGCCACAGCCTTGGCCAGCAGCGTCTTACCGGTGCCGGGCGGGCCCACAAGCAGAACGCCGGTGGGAATGCGCGCGCCGACCTTGGAGAAGCGCTGGGGATTTTTGAGGAATTCGACGATCTCGGCAAGCTCTTCCTTTTCCTCGTCCGCGCCGGCAACGTCCTCAAACGTCACCTTGTCCTTGGCGGGGTCGCTCACG
>JAFQFC010000002.1 GCA_017415775.1 Oscillospiraceae bacterium | reverse complement strand
GTTGACCACGGCAAGACCACGCTGGTGGACGAGATGCTCAAGCAGGGCGGTGCTTACCGTGCCAATCAGGAGACGGTGGACCGTGTCATGGACTCCAACGATCTGGAGCGTGAGCGCGGCATCACCATCCTGGCCAAGAACACCGCCATCCAGTACGGCGACACCAAGATCAACATCGTGGATACCCCCGGCCACGCCGACTTCGGCGGCGAGGTGGAGCGCATCCTGAAGATGGTCAACGGCGTCATCCTGCTGGTGGACGCCGCCGAGGGTCCCATGCCCCAGACCCGCTTCGTGCTGTCCCGTGCCCTGGAGCTGGGCCACCGTGTCATCGTGGTGGTCAACAAGATCGACCGTCCCGACCAGCGCATCCACGAGGTCATGGACGAGGTGCTGGAGCTGCTGATGGATCTGGATGCCACCGAGGAGCAGTTCGACTCTCCCACCCTGTTCTGCTCCGGCCGTCAGGGTACCGCCAGCTACTCTCCCGACGTGGCAGGCACCGACCTCAAGCCCCTCTTCGACACCATTATCGACTATATCCCCGCCCCCGAGGCGGAGGTGGATGAGCCCTTCCAGATGCTGGTGTCCGCCATCGACTATAACGAGTTCGTGGGCCGCATTGCCATCGGCCGCATCGAGCGAGGCACCCTGAAACAGAATCAGGAGATCGCCGTGTGCAACTACCACACCCCCGACGCCCCCGCCAAGAAGGCCAAGGCTGTCAGCATGTATGAGTTCGACGGCCTGGGCAAAAAGAGCGTCACCGAGTCCACCGCCGGCAACATCATCGCCCTGAGCGGTATCGGCGAGATCACCATCGGCGACACCATCTGCGCTCCCACCTGCGTGGAAGCTCTGCCCTTCGTGCAGATCAGCGCTCCCACCGTGGAAATGACCTTCGCCATCAACGATTCCCCCTACGCCGGCCGGGAAGGCAAGTTCGTCACCTCCCGCCAGCTGCGTGACCGCCTGTTCCGTGAAACGCTGAAGGACGTGTCCCTCCGTGTCACCGAGATCGAGGGTTCCATGGACGCCTTCAACGTGGCCGGCCGAGGCGAAATGAGCCTGTCCATCCTCATCGAGACCATGCGCCGTGAGGGCTATGAGTTCCAGGTGTCTCCTCCCCGTGTGCTGTACCAGACCATCGACGGCCAGTTCTGTGAGCCCATGGAGCGTCTGGTGGTGGACGTGCCTGCCGACGCCGTGGGCGCCGTCATCGAGAAGCTGGGCGGCCGCAAGGGCGATCTGGTGAAGATGGATCCCGTGGGCAGCCGCATGAAGATCGAGTTCCTGATCCCCTCCCGTGGCCTCTTCGGTTACCGCAACGAGTTCCTCACCGATACCAAGGGCGAGGGCATCATGGCCAGCGTCTTTGATTCCTATGCTCCTTACCGTGGCGAGCTGAGCCGCCGCAACACCGGCTCTCTGGTGTCCTTTGAAACCGGCGAGTCTGTGGCCTACGGCCTGTTTAACGCACAGGAGCGTGGCGCCCTCTTCATCGGCCCCGGCGTCAAGGTCTACGAGGGCATGGTGGTGGGCGTCTGCCCCAAGCAGGAGGATGTGGTGGTCAACGTCTGCCGCCGCAAGCAGCTGACCAATATGCGTGCCGCCGGCTCCGACGAGGCCCTGCGCCTGGTGCCGCCCCGCCGCCTGAGTCTGGAGCAGTGTCTGGAGTTCCTGGCCGACGATGAGCTGCTGGAGGTCACCCCCGAGAGCCTGCGCATCCGCAAGACCATCCTCAACCACGAAAAGCGCATGAAGTCCATCCACGGCAAGAAGAAGTAAATTGCAATAAAACTCCCTGCATTCCGACGTGAATGCAGGGAGTTTTTACGTGAAGTTAAATGACAAAAACCGTTTTGTGCAAATAATGCAAGGTTGTTTTCGTAGATGTTTTGTGGACAATGTAATAATTATGTGATAACATAAAAGGAAATATTTGTGCGATATTGATAAAGCTGAGAGAAGGTGATTTGCATGAACTTTCACATTGGTTTGGGGCCAGTGACAACAGCTGCGTGGATGGGCAGCCATGTGTAATGAGATATAGCACGCCGGTAGACGACAGGTGGTGTGATAATTGCGCAGAAGCTATAAGAGAATACCTTGTCCTTCATTAAATGCATGCATGGATTTCGTGAAAGGAGTTCGCAATGAAACGTTATATTTACATCGCCCCTGTGATACTTTCTTTGCTTTTTCTCGTTGGCTGTGGGCAAAAATCTGACTTGTGGATTGATTCCAATGAAGAAGACTCTGGCGGTGCGGATGTATTTGAAGTGTTTTCGAATTTAGATGAGTTTGCCGAAAAACTCGAAAGAACAGAGAAAGAGCAAAATCAAGCGGGAAAATTGTCTCCAATCGATGATAAGGCGGCGTTGGCATCATTAACGACTTACTATGTGCCTGAGAAAATACCAAATGAATATGAGCTGGGAAAGATTATTGCGGGCACTGGTGGAGTCTTGTATATTTACTACCCGGCTGAGAAAATGAACTCAGAGGAAGACATGCAATGGGCAGAAGCTAACCAAGCATGCTTCGAATTTACCTTTTACCGTTGGGAAAAGAAGATGGAAAATCCGCTTTCGGGTATCATGGCGCAGATTGGACAAGACGAATCAGACTATATTGCTGGGAAATATTTATACGATGCACCATACAGAACATATTTTTGGATAGAGAACGGCAATGCACTTTCGCTACAGTTTCCCCTTGGCTATGAAGGCTTACCTGTAGACCATCCGGAAGACTACTGCGCTGTTGATATCGTTCCTATTACTTAGAAAATACTTTTCCGCCGGCTCCGACGAGGCCCTGCGCCTGGTGCCGCCCCGCCGCCTGAGTCTGGAGCAGTGTCTGGAGTTCCTGGCCGACGACGAGCTGCTGGAGGTCACCCCCGAGAGCCTGCGCATCCGCAAGACCATCCTCAACCACGAAAAGCGCATGAAGTCCATCCACGGCAAGAAGAAGTAAACCGAACAATAAAATCCCCGCATTCCGTCGGAATGCGGGGATTTTTTGCGTTTTTGGGGGTATTATTTTTTCTTCCACCGCACCAGAGCGGCGATGCAGCCTACCAGTGCCCAGAGGGCCAGCCACAGCACGCCGAAGTCGTAGTCCGGGGCCGAACCGAAGAAGGCCAGCAGGAAGAAAGCGCTCAGCAGCGCACACAGGATGCCCAGCGCCAGCAGCACAATGCGCCGGATCCGGGACAGCGGCTTGGCCTTAGCGGGCTGCAGTTTGCGCAGTTCCCGCAGGCACAGGCCGGTACCGGCCAGACCGGCTGCCGTCAGGACGCCGCTTTCGGTGATGCCGGAGAGGAACTGGGTGCCGCAGACCAGCGCCATGATGATGGTGAATACCAGCATGATGGTGTAGGCGATGCGGTTGGAGCTGCGGTCGGTGGTCAGGCGCTTGATGGCCTCGGTGCAGTCCACGCCGCCCTCGGCAGCCTTGCGGTAATGCGCCAGCGCCGCCTGTTCGTCCTTTTCGCAGCCGTCACCCTTCTCCAGATGGATGGCCAGATTCTTGTGGGCCAGCGCCATGCCCAGTTCGGCGGCCTTGCGGTACCAATAGACGGCCTTTTCTGCGTCCTTCGTGCAGCCGTGGCCCTTTTCGTACATGAAGCCCAGATTGTTGCTGCCGGTCTCGTCGCCGTTTTCGGCGCTCTTGACGTACCACTCGAAAGCCTTGGTGGAGTCCGCCTTCGTGCCCAGACCTTTTTCGTAGCAGTAGCCCACCTGACACTGGGCGCCGGCGTGACCCTGCTCGGCGGCCTGCAGGTACAGCTCCAACGCCTTTGCGTAATCTTTTTCCACGCCCCGACCGGAGAAGTACAGGTTGCCCAGGTAGTACTGGGCGGTGTCGTCGCCCTGTGCGGCGGCCAGGCCGTACAGGCGGGCGGCCTGCGCCACATCCTTTTCGCAGCCCCGGCCGTTTTCGAGGCAGAGGCCCATGGCCCGCTGACCGTCGGCATATTCCTGGGCTGCCGACAGCTCGTACAGGTGGAACGCACGGTCAATATCCTTGGACGTGCCCCGACCGTTCTCGCAGCACACGCCCAGCAGATACTGGGCCCGGGCCTGTCCCTGCTCGGCGGCTTTTTCGAACCAGCAGACAGCCGTTTCGAAGTTTCGCTCTACACCGTGGCCTGTGCGGTACATCCAGCCCAAATTGCACTGGGCGTCGGCGTATCCCATTTGGGCCGCTTTTTCGTAGAAGGTGCAGGCTTTGGCCATGTCCTCCTCTACGCCCCGGCCCAGCTCATAGCACAGGCCCAGTCGGGTAATGGAAGCGGCGTTGTCTTCGTCTGCGGCCTTTTCGAACCAGTGGACGGCTTGCCTGTCGTCGTTTTCGATGCCGTGACCAAAGTAATAGCAAAGACCCGCCTGATGCATGGCGTCCACATAGCCTTCCTCGGCGGCCTGCAGGAAGCAGCGGAAAGCCGCCTCCTCGTCGACGGCGGTGCCAAAGCCGTTGTCGTAGCATTTGCCGAGGAAATAGCGGGCCCGGGGCAGGCCCTGCTCCGCCGCCCGGAAAAAGCAGCGGAAGGCCTCGTCGTCGTTCTGTTCCACACCTTCGCCGATATGGTACAGCACGCCCAGAGCGCAGGTGCCGTCGGGATAGTCACCCTCGTGGGCACGGCGGTAGCACTCGGCGGCTTTGGTCATGTCCTCCTCAGTGCCCCGGCCGGCCTCATGGCACAGACCCAGGAAAAAGCAGGCACGAGGCCAACCCTGTGCGGCGGCCTGGGAGAAGAGGCGGAAAGCCTCGTCATCGTTCTGTTCCACGCCGTAGCCGGAGCGGTACAGCACACCCAGATTGCAGGCGCCGCCGCTGTCACCCAGCTCGGCAGCTTTGCGGTAGAGAGCCACGGCCTTGTCCATGTCCTCTGCCACGCCGCTGCCGGTCTCGTAGCAAAGACCCAAACGGGTGATGGCCTCGGGATGGCCGGCCTCAGCGGCTTTTTCAAAACAGGCGAAGGCCTTGCCCGGATCCCCTGCTACGCCGTGGGCGTAGGTGTAGCACATACCCAGCTGGTAAAGAGCCGGGGCAGAACCGCTTTCGGCAGATTTGCAGTAGTGTTCAAAGGCTTTTTCGGCGCTTTCTTCCACGCCGTATCCGCCATCATAGCTCTTGCCGAGGAAGTATTCGGCCCGGGGCAGACCCTGCTCTGCTGCACGGCGGAACAGCTCCACGGCCCGGACATCATCCTGCGTCACACCCCGGCCCAAATGATACATCACGCCCAGCGAGCAAAGCCCCTCCGGATAGTTCTGGCGGGCAGATTCCTCGTACAGCGCCACGGCCTTGCGGACATCCTCCTCCACGCCGTGACCGAATTCATAGCACACGCCCAGAAGATGCTGGGCCCGGGCCAGCCGTGCTTCGGCCGCCTCGGTGAAATAGCGGACGGCGGTGTTGTAATCCTGCTCCACACCGGCGCCGAAATAGTACAGCGCACCCAGATTGCACTTGGCCATGGCGTAGCCCTGCTCGGCGGCCTGGGTGTACAGCTCAATGGCGGTGTCCATGGAAGCAGCCACTTCGATCCCGTTTTCATAGAAAACGCCCAGATCGCACTGCGCCGGCGCATAGCCCATGTCTGCCGCCTCCCGGAACAGCTCGAAGGCACGGGCGGTGTCCTTTTCGGTGCCGGCCCCGGCGTTGAGACAGACGGCCTGCCAGTACATACCCACCGGATCGTCCGGGGCGGTCTGGCAGAACCACTCGTAGGCCTTCTGCAGATCCTTTTCCGCACCGTTGGTGCCGTAGAGATGGTTCAGGCCCATCTGTACCTGTGCGTGGCCGTCGCCGCTCTCTGCCGCTTCACGGCAGTCCAGCAGCTGTTCCCGGACCCGGCGCTGCCGATCCTCCACCAGGCGCAGCATCTCCGGGGAAAAAACCACCACGTCCTGCCCGGAAGTGCTTTCGCCCTGTAAATTCTTGTTCTCGTCCATGGTCAGCTCTCCTTGCGGGGAATGGTTGCCATTCCCGTCTGTTTCTTTCTTGCTTGTCATCATATCACATTTTTCCTTTCGGGGCAATACGGGGAAAATCCTGCCTTTTCCCCGAAAACCGCCCGAGAGCGGCCTTTGACGGAGGGGATGGAGAAGCGTTCAATGAAATCATCCAATACGAGGGAGGATGAAACGATGAACCACATCATTTGCAAGACCAAGGATCATGAGATGGTGATCGATATGGCACTGGAAAAGGAGATCACCGTGGGCGGCGTCCATATGGCACTGAGCGGCGACGGCCGCTGCAGCGCATTTGTGATCGGCGGCGAGAGCCCCGTTTTTGTGACCCGCAACTGGAGAAAGGTGGGCAGTGTCTGCCTGAAGCTGGCCGCCTGAGGTGCGGTCGAAAGCATCACGTAAGGGTGCGGCGCTGCCGCTGCACCCTTTTTTCGCCATGCACGCCCCACAGCCCGAAATTGCCCCGAACCGGGGGATGGTGCGCCGTGGGTCCGGTGTGGCAAAACATAGGTATAGCAATGGGACGCACGTTCCCCCAAATGAGAATACAAAAGGAGAGATGTCCAATGAAAAAGATTCTGCACAAGATCCGCCGCGCAGCCGTCACTCTGACGGTGATCCGCGGCCTGCTGGCACTGGGTGCTTCCATCCCCTGGGTGTGGAGCCAGTGGGTGAGCTTCCTTTACACCGAAAAGCTGGGCCTGTGGCTGGTGGCTCTGCCCTGGTACGAAGAGCCCCTGTCCTGGGTGCGTGACGGTTACCGCCTCTTCTGGGAGATCTTCGGCTGGCCGGCCATCGCCGTGCTGACCGCCCTCTGGCTGGCCGGTAAGATCCCCGTGTGGAAGCTGCGCCAGCTGCGCTACTGGATCGAGACCGTCCTCATCAGAGCCCGCCCCGGCCATGTCAGCCGCACCTATGTCCGCTGCCTGAACCAGCACAACGAGACCGATGTGGATATCCAGCGCCTGCGTACCGCCGAGGTGGACGGCGTGCTGCTGGAGTACTGTCCCCGGGAGAAAAAGGTTTACGCCACCGGCGGCAAGGGCTGCAAGATCGTGCTGGATGACCGCTTCCGTGAAGTGGACGGTCTGCAGCTGGCTGTGGCCGGTTACCAGCATTGAGTGAACACCATAACGAACGACAAGGAGGAAACACCATGTTTATGATTTCCAAGGGTATTACCATCAATGACCTGCGTGAGGTGGGTCACAGCACCTTCGATCCCACCGGCCGCAAGGGTTGGGCCTTTTTGACCCGCAGCGATAACGGCGAGCTGGTCTGCCTGGCAGTGACCAAGGGCGGCGGTGGCTGGCATGTGAAGCCGGTGGACGGCGTGGCCAGCGACTGCAAGAAGGTGGAGCTGGTGAAAGGCTCTCTGACTTCCGAGCGTGGCCTGCGCAACGGCCTGCCCTACTTCTTTCAGGTGGACCTGACTGACCAGAACGGCAACATCTGCCGCCGCAACCTGTATGCCACCGACCGTGTCGACATGGACGCCCTGCGCCGTGGCCAGATCTGCTCCGTGCATGGCGGCTACTATCCCACGGTGATGGTCTCTCTGGCCGGCCCTGCCGCCGTGGGCAAGTCTGTGCTGACCCACGCCATGCAGACCGCCGGCTCCGTCAAGCAGCTGCAGCGCTATTTCTATGAGGAGATCACCCCTCCCGACCATGTCAAGCCCGGCGAGGTGGCCAAGCTGCAGGGCAACGAGGTGGGCAGCTACGTGCTGGCCAGCTTCCTTGTGAAAACGGCCCATGGCCCTGTGCAGGTGTGCATCGCC
This sequence comes from Oscillospiraceae bacterium, assembly GCA_017415775.1. GTDB lineage: Bacteria > Bacillota > Clostridia > Oscillospirales > Oscillospiraceae > Vescimonas. Next base: position 20,461 of record JAFQFC010000002.1, on the reverse strand, counting down.
GACGTGGCCGGCGAACTGTACGATGTGCGCCTGCGCAATCAGTTCGACCTGAACGGCAACCGTGACTACGACCCTGAAGTGCGCCTGATCATCGACCGCATCACCAACAATCTGGCCTGCTATACCGATGCGGTCATCGAGCTGCGCAAGGGCAGCCGCCTGCTGCACGGTGACGAGGCCTGCAACGACAATGTGGACGCCGTGCTGAGCTTCCTGCCTCCCAAGGTGCTGCGTGCCACTGTCATCAGCCAGGCCGCTCAGGTGCGTGATCATCTGAAGAAGTGCCCTGACCTGATGAAGACCCCCGTGGGCAGCAGCAGCGCCGCCTTTGCCCCCTGCAACAGCATGGAGGATGTGTATCGCCATGCCGCTGTGGCCGGCCATGTGGCCAACGAGATCTACCTGCACAGCTGCGGTGACGCCGCCTTCTTCGTGGACTCCTGCCGTGAGAAGGAGAATAACATGCTGGACTTCAGCGATCCTCTGAATGTGACCGCCCCTCTGGCATGGGTGCTGCACCGTCTGCTGGACCTGACCCCCGTCAATCACTAAGGAGGTGAAGAGATGATCTATCCTGTTCTCTGCTACCACGACGGCAGCTACCGCACCTGCAGCACCGCCGCCAATATGGGCTTCCATCAGGCGGTCCAGTGGTTCCACCAGACGGCAGCCCAGCTGCCGCCCCTGATCCAGTACCGCAGCTTCTCCCGTCCCGGCGGCGGTGCCTACGGCGCACTGCTGACCACCGCCGAACCCTATGACGACCGTGACGGCCGCAACACGCCCACCAAGATCATGCTGATCCTGGACGGTGATGCTGCCGCCGAGCTGATGGAAGACCCTTGCCGTATCCCCGCTCTGGCTGCCTTCATGCGTGAGCGTCTGGCTGACCCCGGCAGCGTCTGTGAGATGGACAAGCTGCCGGAGCTGTCCCGTTGGATGGAGCAGCAGGCAGCAGCCGAAGCACCGTCTGAGGAGACGGAACTCATCCGTTACGCCGTGCGCAGCAGCGTGGAGGGCAAGCACAAGATCTGCTACGTCACCGAGCGCTGGGAGACGCTGCTCTCTGCGCTGCAGGCCATGCCTGTGGCCCAGCGCTGCCGTACCGCCTTCTCCGTGGGCTGGCGCAAGAGTGAAAACGCCGACTTTTTCGATGTGATCGTCACCGATGCTGAAACGGCGGCAGCCATCCGTCCCCACACCAAGCGTGTCTGGACCAAGGACTGCCACGGCCCTGTGCGGGAAGCATCTCCTGCCAAGCAGGAGAAGCTGTTCTCCCATCCCCGCCGCCGTGTGGAGTACCGTCCCGACTACGGCAAGTGCCGTGTCACCGTGATCTCCGACCAGCCGGCACCTGACCGTCATCCCAAGCGCCGCAGCGCCCGTGTGGGCCGCATCCTGCGCTCTGTGCTGCTGATGGCTGTGGCTGCTGCCTTTCTGCTGCTGAACGGCACCGGCACCCTGTCTGATCTGGGCCGTGTGTACATCTATCTGACCTTTGACGGCAACGACCTCATCAACGCCGTACTGCTGGTGCTGCTGGGTTATTTGCTGGGCAAGCTGTGCTGCGAAGCGGAGGTGGATGAGGAATGACCTACATTCTGATCGCACTGCTGGGCGCCGCCGTGCTGCTCAGCTGCAGCATTACCGGCCGCCATGCGGAGGTCGACAGCTATGGCAACTGTGCCATGCTGGCCGACTGTGCCGGCTTTCTGCCGCTGCCCGACGGGGGCCTGCCCCTGGCTGAGCGCACCACCATCGGCGGCAGAGGCTGCGATGTAGACCTGCGCCGTCTGGGCGTGGACGAGCCGTTGGCCGTCATCGAGCTGCGGGAGAAGGACTTCTATCTGTTGCCCCTGCAGGAGATCAGCCAGGTCAGCCTGCAGGTTCGCCGCGGCCAAACGCTGCTGACCCCCTTTGGCAGCGAGCCGCTGCGCCTGCGTCACGATGACCGCCTGCTGGTGGACGAAACGCCCGCACTCCACTTTTTCCACTACTGAGAGGAGAGGATCCCCCTATGACCGAATCTTTTGTGAAACTGAAGGACCGCTGCTTTGTAGTCACGGTCCTGCCCACTCTTTTGCTGCTGCTGTTCCAGCTGGTTTTTGTGGCCGTGGCGCTGCTGCAGTCCGGCGGTGAAGTCGCTTACCGCAGCTACCATGCCGCTGAGGATGCCGTCTATACCGTACTCTATCCCATCACAGGCCAGCTGCTGGGCCGGATGGCGGTGCTGATGGTGATCGAAGGAGCGTTTGCCGCCGTGAACTACCGCTATCTGCGCTCTGAGGCAGCGGTAAGTATCTGGATCCCCATGATGCTGCTGACCTCTGTGGGCGTGGTGCTGCAGACCTTCCTCAACAGTCCTGCCGGTTCTGCCCGTCACTTCCGCTTGCTGCTGCTGTCTCTGGCGGGCTTCGCTGCCGCAGCCCTGCTGGCCCATCTGGTCCACCGCCTGCCTCTGGCCCATCGCGGCAAGCTGCTGCGCTGGGGCCTGTTTGCCGTGCTGGCTGTCATCGGTGCAGCGCTGCTGGTGGGCATGCTCCATCCTACCAACGGCTACGCTGGTCTGGTGGGCGGCGTCAGCGTGGCAGAACTGGCCAAGGGCTTCATCATGGTCTACGTGGCGGCCGGCCTTCAGCAGATGCAGTCTGACGGCAAACTGCGCCGCATCTTCCTGCTGGCGTCTCTGGTGCTCTCCGCCCTTCTGGCCGTCACCAACGGCGTGGGCGACGCCGCTGTGGTGGCCGCTCTGGCGGTTCTGGTGATCTGGGTCACCGTGTCGCCTCTGGCCGCCTGCGGCGTGACGGCCGCCGGTCTGGGCGCTGCGGCGGGAGGAGTGCTGCTGCTTCGCTGCTTCCGGCCCGACAGCTACATGCTGCAGCGCATCGCCGGTATGGGCAGTGTCCTTACTTCCGAGGCCGCCAACGCCCAGCACAAGCGCAGCGTGCTGCTGCTTCTGCGCAGCGGCATGCTGGGCAGCGGCACCGGTGACACGCTGCTGGTGTCCAACACCTACGCCTGTGCATCCGACATGGCCTTCAACAGCCTGTGCAGCATCTTCGGCATCGCCATGGGCCTGATGGTACTGCTGGCGGTAGTGGCACTGGCCTTCGGCCTGCGCCGCACCACGCAGGAGACAGCCGCCGGCGGCACCGCCCACTACAGTCTGGGCAACATTTTCGCCGTACTGCTCCTGGTGGAGACGGCCATCCCGGTGCTGGGCAACCTGAACCTGCTGCCCCTGACCGGCCTCAGCTTCCCGCTGCTGGCCACCGGCGGCAGCATGATGCTGACCACCATGACCATCGCCGGTTTGTGCCTTGGCTTCGGCCTGCCCAGCAGCCAGTTCACCGATCCCCTCTGCGTCAAGGCTGAGCATCTGACAGAGGGCCTTGTGGCGGGCCTGACGGTGCTGGCGGATCGTTTCGGCCCTGCGGTGGACTTCTGCTGCGCCCTGTGGGAACGTTTGGGCGGCAAGCAGGTGAACGCCATTCCCGTGGATAAGGAGGAACTGTGATATGAAGAAGAAAATGCATCTGCTGGTGGCCGTGGCGGCCGTTGCCCTCATCGCTGCCGCTGCAGTGGGCTATGCCCGCCTGCTGCTGGAGGCCGGTGCGGCCTTCAACAACCTGTCGGCCTCCGAGCGCCGTACCTACAGTGTCATTGCCGACGGCACCTACGATGAAGCCCATCTGGACAATCTGGCCCAGCGTCCCGTGCAGCTGCTGGGCAGCGTTGCCACCGCTGACGGTCAGGTGCTGTTCGACGCCACCGACGCTTACGGCCGCACGGATGCCGCCACCACCGGCCTGCTGGGTGATCTGGGTAGCCTGGCGGTGCAGCAGTCTCAGTACATCCTGCCCAACTACGCCGACCACCTGCTGCCCTCCCTGCGCTATAACGCCGTGACCGGCGTGGTGGGTGCAGAAGTGCCTGACAAGCTGACGCTGAACCTGCGCTGGGATCTGCAGCAGAAGATGTATCAGGCCCTGCATGACTGGGGCGAGACCGGCTCTGTGGCTGTGTACAATTACACCACCGGTGAAGTGCTGTGCCTTGCCACCAACCCCGGCTGGCAGGCGATGGACGATGCCGGCGAGTTCCTGGACGGCGCATTCATCAACCGCAATCTGGGTGTGGTGACGCCGGCCTCCACCATGAAGCTGGTGACCATGCTCCTGCTGGTGGAGCAGGGCTTTGCGCCTGAGGAGCTGTGGTTCACCTGCGGCAGCACCCATGGCCTGTGCGACGGCAACACGGTCCGCTGCCACGGCTGGCACGGAAGCCTCAACGGCGTCAAGGCTTTGGGCGTCAGCTGTAACTGCTGGTTTGCTCAGGCCATTGAGTGCCTGGATGTGCAGCGTGCCGCAGCGGCCCTGCGTGATCTGGGCTGGTGCGTCAACGGCGAGGGCGGCGGCAGCGCTGCTCTGGGCCGCCTGAATCTTTACGACTGCACCGTGGAGATCCATGACCGCTGGGATTTTCCGTCTGTGTGGACCCTTATCGGCCTTGACGCCGGCCTTGTGAGCCCTGTGTGGATGATGGAGTTCGTGGGTGCTCTGGCGGCAGGCGATGCGGCGGCGCAGCCCCGGCTGATGCGCCATGAACTGCCGCAGACCACCGCCTATGCGTCTGCCTGCGCCGAGGAGCTGGCTGCCGTCAGGGCTCTGTGGGATGCCGCCTATGAGGGCTGGTATGCTGCCGATGGCGCATGGCACGAGGACATTACCTGCGCCAAGACCGGCACAGTGGACCAGAAGACGGGCGACCTCCTCCATGACAAGCGTCTGGCCGGCTACAGCGAGAAGTACGGCGTTGCCTTCTATATCGTCACCTACGGCAAGAGCGATCAGGCCACCAAGGGCCTCAGCGCCGCACTGATGGAGGCGCTGGCTGAAACGGTGGGACCGGCGGCATAAAAAAAGCCCCCGGAACCATCGGTTTCCGGGGGCTTGCGATTGGGAGAAAGGGATCACACCTGCGCATCCAGCGCCGCATCCAGCGCCGCTTTCAGCTGGTCCCATTCGGGAGATTTCTTCTCCGGGACCTCGCTGAGATACTGCCGGATACGGGGCCATTCCTGCCGCAGGATCACCTGCGGATTGTGGCCGATGCGGTAAAGCGCCGTGCCAAAGTAGTGGAGATAGCAGCGGCAGATGTCTGCTGCTGCCGGCTCGGGAGAAAGAAGCTTCGTGCCGGGACACTGGGCAAGCAGACACAGATCGTAGACATCGAAGCAGAGGGGGGCGCTGTGACTGCCTTTGGCCTTTTCGGCAGCATTTCGCCGTTCGCTGACCTTGTTCATGCACTTTTTCCATTCCTGACGGAACAGGACTTCGGCTGCCTCCTTCCGCTTCGGATCGTCACCCTGCTCATCCAGCAGCCGGTTCCAGTACTGCAGCTGATACCCGGCCTGTCTGCCGAAGTTGTCGGCGCCGCTGATATGGTCGAAGAGGAATTCGATCTTTGCGGTGGTCTCGTCGTTCAGCGGATGGATGCCGCCGGGAACCGGCAAGCCGTCCTTCAGATGGAGGTGGTCGTTGAGCAGCAGATCCAGCAGGGCGCAGGCGGCGTAGTGCTGGGTGCCGCGGCGAATGTGCAGACACTTGTCGTAGAACCGGTAGGCCTTGATGTAGTGGTCTTCGTAGGCGTACTGTCCGGCGTCGCCGAAGAGCTGCCGCAGTTCCGGGTTCGCCTGCCAGAAGGGCAGGGACTCGTCCAGCATCCAAACCTCTACGTTTTCTTCAAACAGGCAGGCCAGACTGTTGCAGGCAGCGCCGCTGGAACCGTTCAGCACGGCGAAAATGGTGTAAGCCTTGGCAATAAAGCTGCTCTGTACCAGCAGTGCCAGCCGTGCGGGCGGCTCGGGGAGCTGCCGCACCAATGCGACCTTTGCCTGTGCGATACGCAGCATTTCTGCGGCGGCGCAGATGGCAAGATCCTTGTCGGCCACTTCGTCGCCGGGAAGTCCGGCGGTGTGAGCGCTGAGGCCGGAAAGCTCCTCGCAATACGCTTCGGCAAAGGCCAGATCGCCGGAAAACTCGGCGGCAGATCGTGCGGCCTGCTGCTGCAGACTTTCGACCAGACGCTTTGCCGCTTCCGTGTTCAGGGCGTGGGCGATGGGATCCTTCGGCTGCGATTCCTGGGCTAAGGCAGCATGTTGGGCCAAAGCGGCCTCCAGTGCTGCGGAGCCGAGCAGCCAGTGATCGGGGATCGTCGTGCCGGCATCGCAGGGTGTGTTCAGCAGCGATACCACCTGCTGATGGTAGACCTGGCCGAGGCTGTTGTACTCATCTCTGTCAATATACTGGGGAAAGTCCTGATGCAGCGCCACGGCCTGACGGGCATAGGCCAGCGCATCGGGAAGATTCCGGGTGCGGGTGCGGCGGGATTCCTCCGACAGGTAGAACAGACGGAATTCCAAACCCAGACTGTCGTCTCCGGCTTTTTCCGCAGCGTCCGCCGTGGCGGCCAGCCATTTGTGGAAGAACCGGGAGTTGTCGCTGTCGTTGGGATGGATAAAACGAGCCAGATGGTACAGAAGACTGCACAGCACCACACGGCCCCGTCCCCGGATGTCCAGCTTGGCGGGGGCCAGCTTTTCGAGGAAATCCGCCACCTCTGCGGTGCTGCCCAGCAGCAGCGCCAGATAGTTGTCGGCGCTGTGGATCAGATAGCGGGGCAGGTAGAGGAAAGTGGCCTGATCGAACGGCGCAGCGATCTCAGGGCTGTCCTTTTGCCGATGGCACAAAGCGACGATCATGTTGGCCACATGGAGGGAGGCCAGGTTGTTCTTCAGGGCGTTGGAGATGAACTCCATCTGCCAGCAGCCGCGGGAGAGATTGTACCGCCGGGAGAAGAAGGTGGAGGCGGGCCCATGGAAGAAGTTTTCTGCATTGGGCGGCGTTACGGTCAGAGCGTCCAGCCCGGAGCCGTCCCGATAGGGGTGGAATTGGTGCAGCGTGGGCGCAAAGAAGGAGAAGGCACCGTCCATGATGGTCCGGGCAAAGGCTTCGTCCATCGCCGGCAGGGGCCGGAAATAGAATTCCGGGTCGGTGGTTTCGTGGATCACGGCATGGAAGGCCAGTGCCGGCAGGGTGAAGAAAAGATGAAAGGCAGCCTGTTCGTTGGCGGCATCGCTGCCTTCGCCGGCCTCGAACCAGCGCAGCACGTGGGCGCCCAGACAGCGGTAAAACACTTCGGCCTCGGAAGGCAGCGGCGTTTTCGCCGACTGCGGCCGGTCCAGAAACCAGCGGGCCTTCAGGTGCTGTTCGATGGGCAGGGGTGTTTCCAGCAGGGCGCCGGTGGCCGACAGCAGGCGCAGATAGAAGGGGGTCAGCAGAGCGTCGGCGCTCAGCTGCTCGGCCAGCTCATCGCTGCGCTCGTCCTTCAGGTACTGCCGGGCCTTGTCCCGGGGCAGAGGAAGGACCTGCAGCTTCAGCGCACTGTCAAAAATACGGCTGATGCCGCTCAGTCCCATGGCCCAACCCGGCAGCGTGTTGTGGGCCGACTTGGACGAGAGGATGATCCGCATCTGCAGATCGGTATAGTGGGTCAGCACTTCCAGATCGTGACACAGCGCCGCAATGCCGTCCTGCGAGCAGACTTCGTCCAAACCGTCCAGCAGCAGCACGCCGTCCTCCGGCAAAAGGCCGTTGGGCAGGGATTTTTCCAGATACAGATGACCCGCCCGGGGCGGTTCTCCGTGCAGAACGTCCGGTGCGTAGGCCCGGCACAGGGACACCATCACAGATTCCGTGCCTTTGCGGTGCAGGGCTCCGTGGAGGTGGCGCAGCATGGTGGTCTTGCCGGCGCCGGAGATGGAGGTGTTGCCTGTGCCGTACAGCAGCAACAGCTGGGCAGAGGCGTCGGATTCCAGGATCTGCTCCAGCGGCGCTTTGCCGCCCTTGGTTTCGTAAATGAGCTTCTTTTTGCCGTCGGCGGGACGAACCACGGAAATGGGGGGCAGCAGCCGCAGGTCTGCCTCGTTGCTGCCGAAAATGCTGGTGTGGACCACCGAGGGGCGTCTCGCCGCCACCGCCTGCAGCTGCAGCCATTGCCAAACGGGGGTGTCTTCTTCCGGAAACAGCTTCTCGTCCAGCAGCGCAGTGACTGCCAGAATGCACAGCCGCCGCATGGCCAGCTCCTGCTGCTGCGCCTCGTCCGTCACCGGTGCGGCCGGTACGGCGTCCCGGGCCCCGGGCAGCTGAAAGTAGGTCGCTTCGACAAGCCGGATGTGTTCCGGCTGCAGGTGCAGCTTCTTTTCGTCATGGAGCTGCCGCAGGTTCTTCTGGATGCCCTGCAGCACCTTCAGCGGATTGGCGTTGTAGGCAGCAGTTTTCTGCTCGATGAGCGTGGGTTCAAATTCGTGCAGGCCCTTTGCGGAACTGTAGCACTCTTTGTACTGGTTGCAGCCGTGCTGCAGGTTGGTGTGGACATTGCCCTTGTCATATCTGGGATCGTACAGGGGCGTGTTGTCAAAGAAGGCGTGCAGCAGCGGGCGGGGGGCTGTCTTGGTCGTAATATCCAGGATCGGGCCGGCCGTCCCCGTGCGTGTTTTGACCAACACATTGCTCAGACCCCAGAGGGTGACATGGCGCGGAGGATAGAAACCGTTATGCCGGATCTCGTTTATCCGTTTGGCAAGATCTGCCTTTCTGGAGTCGGCCGCATCTTTGCTGAGAGACTCCAGATAGGCGGTGGTGGTCACCTTGAGGTCGTCGATCTTCTCTTTGCTGACCAGCAGTGCGTGCAGCTCCGCTTCGGTAGGGAAGGGCGTGTGTTTTTTCGCCATGGTCTGCGCCTCCTTTGCGGCCCATCAAAACAGGGCGGGATATTTTTCTCTATAATTCCACTATATCATCCCCGGAAGGAAAAGACAACGGATTTTGACATAAACTGCCCGAAGCGCCCCCGAACGTGTGGGGTGCGGGAATGGAACGGGCGTGTCATACATAAGATAGTGAAAAGGAGGGATGCTTGTGTCCGGACAAGCAAACAGACGATGAAACGAAGAGAAGCGCTGCTGCAAACGCTGCAGGATCTGGAGTGCCGCCGTTTGGTGCGGCTGCATCTTCCGGCGACGAGCGGTGAATTGCTGCACCTGACGGAAGTGCGCCCCGGGTGTCCGCAGCTGCTGCGGGAGTTCTACGCCATGACCAACGGACTGGAAGGCGACGGTGTGGAGCTGTGGTCCGTCGGCGGCAGCCTGGCTGCCCGGGACAGGGAGGATGGTGCGCTCCCCATCGGGAAACTGGACCTGCCCTGTGGGCAAGGCGTGCTGTACCACACCCCAAAAGGGGAAGTGCAGTGCGATACGGGAGAAGTTGTTCTGCGGTGGAAAGATATGACTGCATTGCTGACGGAGATCCTGTGACGAAGCGCCCAGGGCCGGGAGATCATCCCGGACCCTGGGCGCTTTGCTGCGTCAGAACAAAAAACTTCGATGCATCTTGTGCTTTTTTTCGACAAATGGTAAAATTGTCCCATAAGATGCCGCCTCGCTGACAGGACGAGGGGCGGAGAAAAGCATCCTGCGGGATGGGAACAGAGAGGGACGTCCTATGAAGATCCGCACGAAAAAAAGCCAGCTGAAGGCCAGCCGTATCTTTACCGACCGGGAAGAGCCCCGTGCCGCCTTTTGGCAGCAGTACCGCCGCCTGGAAGAGGAGATCGCACAGGAGGAGGCCAATGTCCATGTGCTGACCTATTACGGCATCGGCGGCATTGGCAAGAGCAGTCTGCTGAAAAAGATCATGGAAGAGATGGACGAGCGGGTGGAGGATCCCCTGTATGTCTATTTCGATTTCAACCTGCAGCAGGAGAGCCGCCATGTGCTGGATGCGCTGAAGAACAAGCTGGCAGAAAGCTGCAAGTTCGAGTTTCCCCTGTACGAGCTGGGCGCCTATATTTATGCCAAAAAGGTGGGTGAGAATCCCGACGCCCCGGAGGTCAAGCCGCTGCTGAAGAAAAGTCCGGCGGTGGAGCTGCTGCTGAACATTGCCGGTGAGATCCCGGTGGTGGGTTCGGCCACCAAGATCCTGGATCTGGCGGAAAAGGGCGTGGCGGCCTTCCGCGGCTACCTGCAGGAGCACCGCAAGGAGCTGCGGCAGATCGAGTATATGGAAGCCGAAGAGCTGTATGATTATCTTCCGTCCCTCTTCGCCGAGGATCTGACTCACGCCATGGAAAAGTGCGATGCACCGCTGGTGATCCTGCTGGATACCTATGAGCGCCTGGTCAATGAGATGAGTTCCACCGGCGAGCCCCTGAGCAAGGATGTATGGCTGCGGGGCGAGGATGGTCTGGTGCAGAACGTTCCCGGTGTGCTGTGGGTCATTGCCGGCCGTGAAAAGCTGAAGTGGGAGCGCTTTGACAGCGAGTGGAAAGAGGCGCTGGAGCAGCACCTGCTGGGCAGCCTGTCCTCTCAGGACAGCGATCAGTTCCTGCTGGCGGCCGGTGTGGCCGATGCAGCCCTGCGCAGCGACCTCTATGATCTGACCATGGGCACGCCGGTGTATCTGGATCTGTGCGTGGACCAGTACCGCCGTCTGGTGGAGCGGGGGGCGGAGCCCCGGACGGAAATGTTCGGCCGGGACACCTTCGACCTCATCGAGCGTTTCGCCCGCTATATGGATGACGCCCAGAAGGATATCGTCTATGTCCTCTCCTGCATGGGCCATTGGAACGACAGCGAGATCGCCGCCATTGCCCGGCAGGTGATCCCGGGCTTCAGCATCACCACCTATGAAAAGGTCAAGGGCCTTTCCTTTATCACCCAGTCCGACGACGGCGACTATAACATCCACCAGACGGTGGGTGAGGTGCTGCTGGAATCCTGCCCCGCCCTGCTGCGGGAAAATACGGCCCGCTGCGGCTTGGATCACTTCGGCGCCGTGCTGAAAGAGGCCGGCATCATGGAACCCCGCTATGCCGAGGCACTGGGCTACTGCGTGCGCTTTGCCATCATGCTGCACGGCGAGGATGACAATGCCCTGTGGGGTGACTATGTGCAGTATGTCCGTGAACCGCTGCACCGTATGACCTCTGCCGGCGGTTTTGCTCAGGCAGAAAGAGTGCTTGAATCGTTACTGCGCCATGCCGAGGAACGGACTGACAGTCCGCTCTACGGTAATGTCTATGCGGAATATTCCCACATTCTGCGTGCCAAGGGCGATTATCCGGCCAGCCTTGCTGCCGGCGAAAAAGCGTGGACCTGCCTGTGCGCCTGCCTGGGCAAGGAACACGAGGATACGCTGGAGGCGGGCAAACTTTATGCCAATATCCTCTGGCAGAGCGGCATGTATGCGCAGGCGCTGGAGATCAGCACCCATGTGTATGAGACCCGCCGCCGCCTTCTGGGCGAAGAGCATCCGGATACGCTGGTGGCCATGCGGTCGTTGGCTATGGACTTGTCCTATAATAATCGGGATGAAGACGCGCTGGAGCTCAATGGCCGGGCGCTGGAGAAGATGCAGCGGGTGTTCGGGCCGACGAACCCGGAAACGCTGCTTGCCATGGCCAACCGGGTAAGTTTCCTGAAATATGTGGGAAGAAAAGAAGAGTCGCTGACGATGGCTGAAGAGGTGTTGGCTCTGCGCCGTGCGGCGTTGGGTGACACCCATCCCAATACTCTGATGAGTATGGCCAATCTGGCCGATTCGCTGGAGAAGCTGCAGCGCCATGAAGAAGCGCTGCCGATTCGGCGTGAGGTTTTGGAAAAGCGCCGTGAAGTGCTGGGCGGAAAACATCCAACCACCATCGCCAGCGGTGGCTCGTTGGCAGATGTGCTGTATAGGCTGCAGCGGTACGAAGAGGCGCTGCCTCTGTATCTGGAAGTCTATGAGGGCCGCTGTGAGGTGTTGGGCGAAAAGCAAAAAGACACATTGACCACAGCCAACGACATTGCCTATTGTCTCCGGGACATGGGTCGCCGTGAGGAAGCCCTGAGCTACTACCGCATCGCGGTGGAGGGACGTCGTGAAGTGCTGGGCCCCAAACACAGTTCCACCCTGTGGAGCATGGATGCCTGGGCCGGCGTTTTGTACAATTTAGGCCGCTATGAAGAGGCGCTGCCCTTGTACGAGGAGGCCCGTGCGGGCTTCTGCGAGATAAAGGGCAGTAAGAGTGAAAAGGCGATCCACACAGCTGTGAATCAGGCTGACACCCTCTATGCGCTGAAGCGCTATGAAGAAGCGCTGCCGCTGTATCTGGAGGCCTATGAGGGTCGCCGGGAGTTGCTGGGCGAAAAAGACCCGAAAACGCTGACTACTGCCAATGATCTTGCCTACTGCCTGCGGAATATGGGCCGGCGTGAGGAAGCGCTGGAATATTTCCGCATCACCGTGGAAGGCCGCCGTGAAGTGCTGGGCGCGAAGCACCGTTCTACGTTGTGGAGCGTGGATGCCTGGGCCGGCAATCTGTACCATTTGGGCCGCTACGAAGAGGCGCTGCCGTTGTATCGGGAGGTCTATGAGGGGCGGCTGGAATGCTATGGTTGGGACAATAAAGACACGACCTCCGTGGCTTACAACCTGGGCGTAACGCTGAAAAGACTGGGAAAATATGAAGAGGCTCTGCCTCTGTATCGCCAGCTGTATCAGGCATGTTGCCGCATTTACGGGCGGGACCATGCCGAGACGGTGGATGTTATGAGCGATGTGGGCTTTGTGCTCTCGAAGCTTGACCGGCGGGAAGAGGCCATGGATACTTACTTCGAAATGGCGAAGATTTGCCACGAAGACCCGGATAAACGTTCGCTGGAGTTGATGGCGGAGAAGAATGTAGCGATCCTTCTGTGGATGGTCGACCGCGAAGAGGAAGCACGGGAACTGTGCCGCTATCTGGTGCAGGACTTTGTAGATCTGTACGGTGCCGATCATCAAGAGACGGCGACGATCGTCAGACTCTATCGTCAGATGGGCGGAGAGTAAGCTGCGCTGCCACAAAACGGAAAAGAGGGCGGCTTGCCGTCCTCTTTTTGTTGTCGAGGCACAAAAATCCCAGTCCTCTCTTGCACTTTCGACCGGAGAATGATACAATCAATCGTTAGAATATAATGAGGAGGATATCCTTTATGAAATTAGGTATCGTGGGTCTGCCCAATGTGGGCAAGTCGACTCTTTTCAACGCACTGACCGGCGCCAAGGCCGAGACCGGCGCTTACAGCGTGGCATCTGCCAAGCCCAACCTGGGCAGCGCCAAGGTGCCCGATCCCCGTCTGGACTGGTTGGCCGAGTACTACCATCCCAAGAAGTACAGCCCCGCCACCATCGACTTTGTGGACGTGGCCGGTGTGGCCAAGGGCGGCAAGGGCAACGAGGTCTTCCAGGCCATCCGCCAGACCGATGCGCTGGTGGAAGTGGTGCGCTGCTTCGAAGATGACGGCATCTTCCTGGAGCCTGCCGACGCTGCCCGTGACGCCGAGACCTTCGATCTGGAGATGGTGCTGGCCGATATGGAGTTGGTGGAGCGCCGTCTGGAGCGTGCCAAAAAGGCTGCCAAAAGCGGCGATAAGAAGGCCAAGCGTGAGGTGGAGATGTGCACCGCTCTGGTGGAGCATCTGGGTGACGGCAAGCCTGCCCGCACCTTCCCCTTCACCGACGAGGATAAGGACATCCTCATCGACGGCGGCCTGATGACCGTCAAGCCTGTCATCTACGCTGCCAACCTCAGCGAGACGGATATGGCCGATTACGAGAATAACCCCAACTTCCAGGCGCTGAAGAAGCTTGCCGAGGAGCAGGGTGCCGCCGTGCTGCCTGTGGCCGCCAAGTTCGAAGAGGACATCGCCGAGATGGACGCCGAGGAGGCCGCCATGTTCATGGAGGATCTGGGCCTCACCGAAACCGGCCTCGCCCGCCTCATCACCACCAGCTACGAGCTGCTGGGCTACATTTCCTTCCTGACTGCCGGCGAAGACGACGTCCACGCCTGGACCATCGTCCGCGGCACCAAGGCGCCCCGTGCCGCCGGTAAGATCCACTCCGACATTGAGCGCGGCTTCATCCGTGCCGAGGTCATCGCCTTCGAGGACCTGAAAGCCTGCGGCACGATGGCTGCCGCCAAGGAGAAGGGCCTGTTCCGTCTGGAGGGCAAGGACTACGTGATGAAGGACGGCGACATTACCAACTTCCGCTTCAATGTATAAATTTTCACAACAATGAGAACGACCGGGGCAACCCGGTTGTTCTTTTTTGCCAAAAGGGTTGGACAAATCCAAAAAACGCCGTCAAAAAGCACAAAAAAGGTGGAGAAAATTTGACGAAAAAAACAGAAAATTCACTTGCTTGCTGTGTTAAAGCGTGGTATATTAACAAATAATAAACCACCGTTCACAAACGGATGGTTCCAAGAGAGAGAGGTTCTACTTATGGAAAAACGCTATAACCTGCTGACGGCCATCGCCATGGTGGTCGGTACCGTCATCGGCTCCGGCGTCTTCTTCAAGGCCGAAGTGGTCCTGAAGAATACCGGCGGCAATCTGATGATCGGTGTTCTGTCCTGGCTCATTATGGGTCTCGTCATGATCATCTGCACCTACACCTTCGGCATCGTGGCCGGCAACTATGAGGGTGCTGACGGTCTGGTGGCCTTTACCCGTGCCTCTTGCGGCAAGACCTATGCCTACTATGTGGGCTGGTTTATGACCGTTGTGTATTATCCCACTCTGACCGGCGTTCTGTGCTGGCTGCCCGCCCGCTATTTCGGCGTGCTGATCGGCGGCGACGTCTGGGGCAACCCCACCAGCGCTCCTGTCATGACCCTGAGCATCGTGTTCCTGATCGCTACCTATGCCATGAATGCTCTGGCTCCCAAGCTGGCCGGTAAGTTCCAGATCTCCACCACTGCCATCAAGCTGGTTCCCCTGGTCCTCATGGCTGTTGTCGGCACCGTCGTGGGCCTGACCAACGGTCAGATCACCTACAACTTCTCCAACATCGTCGATCCTTCCGTGGCTCCTACCACCGGTCTGTTCGCCGGCGTTGTGGCCCTGTCCTTCGCCTATGAGGGCTGGATCTGCGCCACCTCCATCGGCTCTGAGCTGAAGGATGCCAAGCGCAACCTGCCCCGCGCTCTGGTCATCGGCGCCATCATCGTCGTTGCCGTGTACGTTGCCTACTATGTGGGTCTGGCCGGCGCTCTGGACAGCGCTGTCATGATGGAAAACGGCCAGGAAGGTGCCAAGCTGGCCTTCCAGAATATCTTCGGTCAGGTGGGCGGCGCTGCCATCTTCGTGTTCGTCATCGTCTCCTGCTGGGGTACCTGCAACGGTCTGACCATGTCCGCCTGCCGCGGTATGTATGACCTGGCTGTGGACAGCGACAGCGAGAAGCTGAAGATGTTCAAGAACGTTGACCCCACCACCGGCATGGCTTCCAACTCCTCCGTTATCGGCCTGCTGATGAGCGGCCTGTGGCTGGTGTACTTCTACGGCGCCAACCTGGCTCCCGCCCCCTGGTTCGGTCCCTTCTGCTTCGACTCCTCCGAGCTGCCCATCATCACCCTGTACCTGCTGTACATCCCCATCTTCCTGAAGCTGATGAGCCTGAAGAACCTGAGCGGCCTCAACCGCTATGTGATGCCCGTTCTGGCCATCCTGTGCAGCCTGTTCATGTGCTTCGCCTGCATCTACACCTACAAGATGAAGGTCGTCTACTACCTGATCGTCTTCGCAGTGGTTATGCTGGCCGGTACTTTCTTCAAGGGCAAGAAGGCCTGAGCTTAACTGAAAAGTCCTCGAAAAGGACGCACCGCAGGGTGCGTCCTTTTTCTTGTGTTTGCACAAGCCGACCGGGCGTGCTATAATGAAAAAACGACGAAATAAGGAGATGATCCGATGAAATACAACGCAGTTCTTTTTGACCTGGACGGTACGCTGCTGGATACACTGGGTGACCTGCAGCTGGGCGTCAATATTACGCTGGAGAAGCACGGCTATCCCACCCGCACGCTGGAAGAGATCCGTGCCTTTGTGGGCAACGGCGCCCGGGAGCTGATGCGCCTTGCTCTGCCTGCTGCTACCCCCGAGGCGGAGCGGGAAGCCATCCTCGCCGAGTATCTGGACTGGTACGCCACCAACTTCTGCGTCAAGGCCGCCCCGTACCCCGGCGTCAAGGCGGCGGTGGACGCCCTCGTGGAGCAGGGCGTCAAGGTGGCGGTGGTGTCCAATAAGCCCGACGCCACCACCAAGAAGCTGGGCGCCATGTTCTTCCCCGGTCTGCCCACCTTCGGCCAGCGGGACGATATCCCCAAGAAACCCGCCCCTGAAATGGTGTGGAAGGCCATGGAGACGCTGGGCGTCACCGCAGACGAAGCCGTCTACGTGGGTGACAGCGAGGTGGATGTGGCCACCGCCCACAACGCCGGCCTGCCCCTCGTGGCCGTCAACTGGGGCTTCCGCACCACGCAGCAGCTCCTCGCCGCCGGTGCGCAGACCATCGTAAACACCGCTGAAGAGCTGCTTTCGGCGCTGTAAAAAAATTTTCAAAAAATTTTTCAAAATCTTGTCCCGTTTTTGCGATTTTTTGGATTATATATAGTAGAGGGGCCAAACCATGCTGCTTGCTGTCTGCACCAACTTGATAGAGGATCCGAAGCAGAAGCTGCGGTTTGAGGACATCTACCACGGTTACCGCCGTCAGATGCTGTGCGTGGCCCGGGAAGTGCTGGACGACCAAGGCGCCGCCGAGGATGCCGTCCACGACGCTCTGCTGAACATCGCCTGCCACATGGACACCGTGGCCGGGCTGCAGGAGGACGAGCTGCGCTACTACGTGCTGCGCTCGGCCCGGAATGCGGCGCTGCATGCGCTGCGTGGTCAGCAGAAGGAACTGCCGCTGGATGCGGCGGTGGACGTGTCGGACGAAGATTTTTTCGCCCTGCTGACGGCCAAAGAGGACGTGTCGGAAGTCATGTCCGTCATGGCGGAGCTGCCCGAGCGTTACCGGGATGCCTTGTACTGCCGCTACGTGATGGAGCTGCCGCTCCGTGAAGCGGCAGCCATGCTGCATGTTAAACCGGAGACGCTGCGCAAGCAGGTGTACCGTGCCAAGTCGCTGTTGGCCCAAAAGCTGCAAGAGAGGGGATGGGACATCCATGAACACCAATAAGGAGGCGGCCCGGGAGGTACTGCGCCGCTGTATGCAGGCGGAGTTTGCCCATATCCCGGCGGAGCAGAGCCTGCCCGACGATTTCTCTCCCGTCTTTGATGAGCGTGTGGCCCGTGGGCGGCGAAGAAGGGCCCTGCCCTGCCGCCGTGCTTTGATTGCCGCCGCCATGCTGGCTGCCTGCTTTGTGCTGGTGGCGTGGACGCCGGTGGGCGGCATGGTGGTGGACCTGCTGACCACCGCCTATGAGAACATCGTGGATTACCACCCCGGCCCCGGCCTGCGGACGGAGATCGAAACGCTCTACGCCCCCTCGTGGCTGCCGGAGGGCTTTGAGGAAGTGTCCCGGGAATGGTGGGAAAACAATGGCGTTGACATTACCTATAGAAACGATAAAGGTGATGAGGTGATATTCAGCCAAACGGCTGCGGATAGTGTTAACGCATTTGTAGATAACGAGAATGCTGCGGTGTTTACGAAAAAGGTAGGGGAGTGGGAAGTGCTGTTTTCTCTGCCGGACGGTCTGAGTACCGCCACGTGGACGCAGGATCTCTACCTGATGGACCTTGTCTATCGGGGTGAAATTGAAATAACGGCGCTGGAACAGATCATTCTGTCGGTGGCGCCGGAAGCCTGATTTTCAGGGGGCACGAAGCTCTTTCGTGCCCCCTGAAAAATTTTTTTGAAAATTTTTTAAAATCCTGTCCCGGTTTGCCGTTTTTTTGGATTTTATATAGTAGAGGGATTGAACCGACCAAAAAGAAAGGACAAGGTGACTTATGAAAAAGCAGGGAAAGAAATGGTGGGCGCTGTTGCTGGCCTGTTGGATGGTGGTGAGTGCCGCCGTACCGGCTTACGCCGCCCAAAGCGGCGGAGAAACGGTGCAGCCGATGTTGGTGGAGTATGTTAATGGGCGGAGTACCGTTGCCGTATCGGGTTCGTTGGTGCTGTCGGTTACCAACAGATACACCGCTCTGGACGATGCGGTGACCCGGGTGGTCATCACCACCTACGTGGAAAAGCGCAAGGCGCTGGTCACGTGGGAGCGGGTGGACATCGGACAGGAAAACAACAAGTGGATCGACGTCATCTACGGTGACGGCGGCAGCAAGTCCCACAGCGTCCAGCTTCCCGCCTCCGGCACCTACCGTGTGACCGCTACCTTTGATATCTACGCAGGCAGCAGCTTGCTGGACACGGTGACCAAAACCAATAAGGTGACCTGCTGACGGTGTGAAACGGAAAGGCGGTGAGTCCGATGGGCGGAGAAAGAAGTTGTTGCTTTGTGAAGATGTATGGAAATTGTGGAATCGGGGAGGTAAAACAGTGAAAAAGATTATTTGCGTAGTTTGGGCGACTCTCATGGTTGTAACAACGATTTCGCCAGCGTTTGCGACTTCGGAAGTGGCACAGAATTCGTCGCTTGTGGAGTATACACTTTACTCGACGGAGGAAGAAGTTTGCTTAGCACATCAAAGAAATGTTGAAGAGGCAATTGAAGAGAAAGAACAGAACGATGTTTTGGCCGGGAAAAAGACGGTTGAGACGAGAAATGACATTTCGGATTATCGGACGGAGTACAGTGAATCTCACGTGGTCGAGGTTGCGGGTAAGGCGGGAAATCAACCTTTGGGTGGAATAACGATTTATCAAGACACAGAAGACCCTGATTACAACCCGGCGGTACCTGCAGGGTCGATTCATTATCAGACGAGTGGTGCAAATTCCAATTCTGTTAGTGTGAGCATTCCTTTCACCGAAAAGTGGGGAGGCACGATTGGCGTTTCGCTTTCGTTGGGGCGTCGCATAAAAAACGGAGTATCTGATTATGAGGTTTTCATTTATCCAAATAAAACGTATCTGCTTTATGTAGAAAATACCTATAATGTAAGAGCATTTACAACCTATAAACGTGTCTGGGTAGACGATATGGTTGGATATCAATGGGTGGAGTATACGGGGGGAATCTCAAAAGTGCTTGTTCATGTAGGTCTTGAAGCGAGAGTGATAGGATAATTTAAGAAATGGAAAAGAAGCACATGATAGCCATAGTTGTGGCGAGTCTACTTCTGTGCGTATTGACATCTTTTTTGACAGCGCAAATCGTTTTGGAACAGTTTTCGCCGCCATATTCCGTGGTTGGGACGTATGCACATGATGAGCAGTACTATGTGTTTGGAAGGAATGGCTCCTATATACGGTACGAGTATTCGAAGCCGATGGAAGAAGGAGAGTTTACTTTTTCTGATGGAGAGCTCAACTTGAGGTCCGAAGAAGGTGTGATGTACGAGGTCCTTACGTGGAAAGGTGGACTCCTTGTCTTTGATGAGAGACAATTTGTAGTTTACCAAAAGAGGAGTTCTATACCGATATATGTAAATGTAGAAGAAAAATAAAGAGGGGGAAGCCAACGTTGTAGTGCTGCGCATTGCGCAGTTCTGTACAGCCGCCGGGGTGTTTGACACCCCGGCGGCTGTATGCTAAAATCACCTTACAGAGAGTTGACCATCCTGCGCAGAATGTGAATCTAACCCGTAACCGTTGACATTTGCTCGAAATCGTGCTATATTGGGCGTTGACCATTGAAAAAAGGCATCGATGGGGAAGCGCCCGGAAGCACTCTTTCAGAGAGCGGCTCGTTTGCTGCGAGAGCCGCAGAGCGCCATGGAACCGCCACCGCCCCTGAGCCGCTCACCGAACGCAATCGTTAGTAGATTGAGCCGGGATCTCCCGTTACAGAGAACACGAGCGACGGCAAATTTGCCGTAAGCAGGGTGGAACCGTGGAGTAAAGTATCTTTACCTCACCCCTGACACACATCAGGGGTGGGGATTATTTTTGCCCGCCCCCAATCAAACAAGGAGGAACAAAACCATGGCTGACGAAAACATCTACACCTTTGAAAACGAGGAATACCGCAGAACGTACTGGCATACCTGCTCCCACGTGCTGGCACAGGCCATGAAGCGTCTGCACCCCGAAGTCAAGCTGGCCATCGGCCCCAGCATCGACAACGGTTTCTATTATGACTTTGACACCGCCGAGCCCTTCTCCGAGACCCAGCTGGCTGAGCTGGAAGCCGAGATGCGCAAGATCTGCAAGGAAAAGCTGAAGCTGGAGCGCTTCGAGCTGCCCCGTGAGGAAGCTATCAAGTTCATGGAGGAGAAGGGCGAGCCTTACAAGGTGGAGCTGATCCAGGACCTGCCCGAGGATGCCGTCATCAGCTTCTATCGTCAGGGCGACTTCACCGACCTGTGCGCCGGTCCTCACCTGGACTCCACCGGCCGCATCAAGGGCAACGGCATCAAGCTGACTGCCTGCAACGCCGCCTACTGGCGCGGTGACAGCAACCG
>JAFQFC010000017.1 GCA_017415775.1 Oscillospiraceae bacterium | reverse complement strand
CAGGCGTTCTTGAAGGTCAGCACCAGATAGGTGATGTCATTTTCGGTGATCTGGCTGGTGGCCATGTCGGTGAACATGGGAGCCTTCTTGTTGGTCTGCCAGGTGCTCAGCTCGCCGCCATCCTTATGGTTGGGATACTTGGCGAAGTCCAGATACAGAGAACCGGTCAGTTCCTTGTTGCAGTCCAGAGACCACACCACATTGGCCAGATCCTCATCGCTCAGGGCTGCGGTCAGAGGCAGCTTGGCGGTAAAGGTCTTTTCGTCAGCCAGAGAGATCATGTCATAATCGCCAGGATCATCGCTGGTGAAAGAAGCCTTAGCCTCGGTAGAGACAGGCTCGGGCTGCGTTCCGTCAGCTTCGTCTTCCGCTGCAAAAGCAGAAGGGATCATCAGGCTCATCGCCATGACCAATGCCAGCAGCAAGGCCATCATTTTTTTCATCTTCTTCATGATATGTACCTCCAACAAGGAACGGCATTGGGTCGTTCCTAATTTGTTGTGTTGATTGTAGTGCATATAAATGCATATTGCAAGGGTTTTTTCTGTATATTTATTTTTTCCACCCCTTGCACAGCAGCTCACAAAAACAAGGCGCCAATTTTGTGCATTTTGACCGTATCCGCAGGTGGATTTCAGGAGTTCCCCCCTCATTTCCCGGCTTACAGCGGTGTTTTTCGGCTGTAATCGGCTTTCCGGTGCGCAAAGATGGCTCTGCGGCTGTATATTGCGGCGGCGTTTTTTGTATATCCCCTGTGATAAATTATGCAAACCGGAGCAGGGATAAAAAAAGAGAAGCCATGAAGGCTTCTCTTTCGGATCATTCTTCGCTTTTCGCTTCTTCGGCGGCCAGTTCCTCCGCCAGTTCCCGCTTGGCTTCGGCCAGCACCTTGCGATCGTGCTTGGTGGTCAGCTGCTTTTCGTCGAACTTTTCGAATAGATCGGGGCGGCGGCGCATGGTGCGCTTATAGCTCTCCTTCTTGCGCCAGTCGGCCACGTTGCCGTGGTGACCGCTCAGAAGGACGGCAGGAACCTTGCGGCCGTGCCACTCCTCGGGGCGGGAGTACTGGGGATGCTCCAGAAGGCCGTTCCAGTGGGACTCGTCGGTGTAGCAGCTCTCCTCCGGCAGGACGCCGGGGACCATGCGGCACAGGCAGTCGGCCACGGCCATGGCGGGGATTTCGCCGCCGGTGAGGACGAAGTCGCCCATGGAGATCTCCTCGTCCACGCACTCGTCAATGAAGCGCTGGTCGATGCCCTCATAATGGCCGCAGACAAGGATCAGGCGGTCGTACTTCTCCTTCATCTCACGGGCCACCTGCTGGTTCCACACACGGCCGCAGGGGGAGAGATAAATGGTATGGATGCGCTCTCCTGCCTCGTCGCAGATATGCTGCCAGCAGCGGTACAGGGGATCGGCCTGCATGACGGCACCCCGGCCGCCGCCGTAGGGGTAGTCGTCCACCTGCATCTGCTTATTGGTGGTATAGTCCCGGATCTGGTGGGCCACGATCTTCACATAGCCACGGTCCTGGGCCCGACCGATGATGGACTGGCCCATCATGGCCTCGATGGCGTCCGGGAAGAGGGTCATGATGTCAATTCTCATCGGTGGCCAGTCCTTTCATGAGATGGACACGGATCTCCTCAGCGTCCAGATCCACCGACTCGATGAACACCTTCGGCACGGCGGGGATGAGATACTCCCGCTGGCCCTTCACCTCGTAGATCTTATGGGCGGGATAGGTCAGCACACGCTTCACCTTGCCCACCACCTCGTCGGTGGCGCAGTCGATGACGGTCATGCCCTCGATCTCCTCGTCGAAGTAGTAGCCCTCCGGCACCTCCACATCGTCACGGCAGATGGTGACGGTCTTGCCCTTCAGGGCCAGAGCTGCATCCATATCGTTGACGCCGGGCAGGGTCAGCAGCACCACCGACTTATGAACACGGGCGGACTTGACCTCCGTGCGCTTGCCGCCGATGTAAAGGATATCAAAATCAGCCACGAACTCCGGGTCGAAGCCCATGGGGTTCAGCTTGACCTCGCCTTTGATGCCGTGGGCGTTGACGATCTGGCCCACAGGGATATATTCCACACGCATATGTTTTCTCCTTTGCGGTATTTGTTGGTTAACTAATACAGTATAGCGGATTTTTCGCTCTCAGACAAGGGGTACGGTGAGGAAATCCAAACAGCGGCGGTTGAAATCCTTCTCCTCCTCGTACAGGGCATGGGTGCCGTGGGGGTAGAGATGGATCTCGGCACGGGGGATGCGGCGTGAAAGCTCCCGGCTGCCCTCGCTGCCCAGGGCACGGTCCTCCATGCCGCCGATGACCAGCGTGGGGGCGGCAATGACAGGCAGCACGTCCCAGGCGTTATGGTCCATGCAGGCCTGCGCCATCACCAGAAAACGGTCATAGGAGGCGGGCTTGGTGACGGCGGACAGCAGCGGCACGCCCCAGCGGGCGAGACGCACGTACTTGGGCGAGTACATGCGCTGCAGGTTGTCGGCCATCAGCTCCTTGTGCTTGCCCCAGCGGGCCAGCTTCATCCATGTAATGACGGCGTCACGCAGCAGGACATTGGATCGGGGGCAGGTGACGGCCAGCACCAGACGGTCCACCCGCTCCGGGTAGTCGGCGGCCAGATACTGGGCGATCATGCCGCCCATGCTGACGCCCACGATGTGGGCCTTGGGGATGTGCAGCTGCACCATGGCTTTTTTCACGTCATTGGCCATAGCACGGGTGGAATAACCGGCAGGCAGTTCGTTTTTGCGGCTGAGCATCCACACGGTGTGGTCCTTGGCAAAGGCGTGGTACATGGCGGCCATGGGCAGGGCCATGCCCTTCACCGTGCGCAGACCGTCGCCGAGGCCCGGCAGGAAGATGATGTGCTTTTCCCCGCTGCCGAAGCGGATGTAGTCCATGGTGGTGCCGTCCATCTGCAGCTGTCCGTTTTTGATGGTTTCTGCCATAAGGAATCCCCTCCCCTGTTGCTTTTTTTCAGCTTATCATACCGGCGAAGCAATTGCAATCCATTGGTGAAAAATGCTGCATAACCCTGCCAAAGGCGGGAAAACTTGACAAATGAGCCGGGCGGTGGTATACTCGCCGCAGCTTTCAAAAGTTACAAAAGTTACAAGCGGTCGGATTTTGTTGCATTTTGCCCGTTCCGACTCCTTGTGGAGGTAAGATGAAAGAGTTTTTTCTGCAACTGAAAAAGGTCTCCCCCGCCGACATGCTGGCGGCGGCTGAGCAGGGCGCAGAGTACATCCACAACCTGCCCTATCGCTTCGCTCGCTGGCTGCCGTCGGCGCCGGGCTTGCTGCAAAAGCTGGCGAGGACAGCGGGCGCCTGGTTCGTCCGCACCGAGACGGTGCAGGAGGTGCTGGCCGTCCACGGATGGATGGAGCGCAAGGCAGACGAGATCCATGAGCTGCCCTACCGCTTCGCCGCATGGCTGCCCACGGTACCGGGACTGGTGGAGGCGTGGAAGCAGCGGCGCAAAGCGGCCCTCGCCCGGTGGGCGGAGCGGTACGATGTGGTGCCCCGGCTGAAGCTGTTCCTGCCCCTGTGCGCAGCGGGCGCCATCTTCGTCCTGTGCGTGCAGGATATGGAACACACGGACCTGACCTACGTGCTGATGCAGGGCAATAATCCCCGGATCATCAGCGGCACACCGGCCTTCAACCAGCAGCTCACCGGTCTGGAGATCGTGAAGGACGGCAGCAGCGCCGACGCACAGCTGATCCTGGACGCAGGCCAGACGGTGCTGGTCACTCACGACGGCGTCACCGAATCGGTGAAGACACGGCGGGAGACGGTGGCCCATCTGCTGCGGCGGATGGACATCCAATGCGGAGACCGGATGGTGGTGTTGGACACCTCCGGCAGCGCACCCACCATTTCGCTGATGAAGGAGCTGGTGACGGAGCATAAGGTAAGCTATCCCTATGCCTACGCCGTCAAGCGGGTGGCCGACCCCCTGATGTGGGCGGGTACGGAGAAGATCACCGTGGAAGGCCAGATGGGCAGCATCAACGAGGTGTATCAGGATGTTTATGAAAACGGGCGGCTGTCTCACAGCGAGGTGGTCTTCCGTGAGGTGGTGGAGCCGGTGGACACGGTGATCAAGTACGGCACCCGTGTCAAGGAAGTGAGCCGGGACGACCGGATCAAGAAAGTGGTCTACAACAAGGACGGCAGCGGCTATCTCCTGTTCAAGTCCGGCGAGACCATGACCTTCCGGGAGAAGGTGACCTGCAACGCCACGGCCTATTCCATCGGCAAATGGACGGCCTCGGGCCTGCCCACCAAGGTGGGACACATCGCCGTGGACCCCAAGGTATTCCCCTATCACACCCGGTTCTATATCTACACCGACGACGGCTATCTGGTATACGGCAACGCCGTGGCCGCCGACTGCGGCAGAGCCATCAAGGGCTACAAGATCGACCTGTGGTTCGAGACTTTCGCCGAGGCCTGCCGGTTCGGGCGCCGTGACTGCACCGTGTTTGTGCTGAACTGAAAAACGAGAAAAGAGAGCTTTACCGCAAGGTAAGGCTCTCTTTTTGTTATGGTTTGTAGAAGCAATCCTCCTGCCAGCGGGCCGGATTTTCGGCGATGTAGCGGGCGATTTTTTCGTAATCGGCATCGCCGCGGATGATGTGGTCGTGGTAGGAGCGCTGGAAGAGGGGGTGTCCGTATCTTCTGGTGCAAAAGCGTTTACAGGTAGAGACAAAATCCGCCACCGCCTGATGGGGACGACTCTTTGTAGGGGCCGACGTCCCCGTCGGCCCGCTCTTCTCCACCCGCAACAGCAGGTGGATATGGTTAGGCATGATGACATATTGTTCCACGGTGATATGGTCGTACAGTTCATTCATTCGCTGAAGCTGTTCGTCCAGTATCCGTCCGCAGGCCGTCAGTTCCACCTGCGGGGCGATGAGGACATCGCCCCCTACGATTTTCGAAAGAATACATTTCTTATCCTTGGTACAAATCGTCACAAAATAAGCACCGGGGGTACTGTAATCGTACCCGGCAAGGCGGGGAGATTTGCGGCAGAGCTGTTCCATAGCGCTTATTTCCCCTCCGGGGGGTGGGGGTTGTCGCTGAGTTCATTTTCGGCGAAGAGGCGCTCCACGGCGGCGAGGTATTCGCTGCCGGTCTTGGCCTTGCGGACGCTCTTGAGGAATTTATCGGTATCTTCGAAGCTGCCGGAGAGGTAATTCCACAGCTCCCGCATGCGGTAGATGGCGTTGAGATCGCCGCCGAGACGGGCACGGTAGGCCTCCCACAAGGCGTCGTGGTACTGCCGCAGCTCTTCCCGGGTGGCGGCGTCTCCGCCGCGGATGCGGCGCAGGAGGGCCGGGTCGGCCATCAGCCCACGGCCCATCATCAGAGCAATGAGGGTGGGGTACTCCCTTGCCACAGCAACGGCAGCGGCAGGCGTGAAAATGTCGCCGTTATAGCAAAGGGGCAGCCACGTCGCCGCCAGCGTATCGGCCATCAGCTCCCGGTGGGCGTGGCCACGGTAGAACTCCTTCTGTACCCGGGGGTGGACGATCAGCTCAGAGAGGGGAAATTGATTGTAGATGGCCAGCAGCCGTCCCCACTCCTGCGTAGATTCCTTGCCCACACGGGTCTTGACGGAGAGACGCATACCGGCAGGCAGACCGTCGAAAATGTCCGTCAGCAGCCGCTCCAGATCATCGGGATAGCTGAGCATACCGGCGCCCTTGCGCTTGGCGGTGACAGTACCGCTGGGGCAGCCCAGATTGAAGTTGATCTCCCTATAGCCCATGTCCGCCATCTCCCGGGCGGCCCACAGGAAATGGTCGGCGCTGTTGGTCAAAATCTGGGGAATGACGGGCAGGCCTTCGTTGTGCGTCAGCTCGTTGAGCTCCTTGGTCTGGAACTTATAGGTGGCGTTGGGGGACACAAACGGGGTGAAATAGCGGTCGGCACCGCCGAAAAGGGCAGCGTGGATGGGACGCCACAGATCGTTGGTCATGCCCTCCAGCGGGGCGGCGTAGAGCTTCACGGCAATTCTCCTTTCAGGCAATCTTCCAGCGTAACACCGGGCAGGCGGGTATAGTCTTCGGCGTTGAGTCGGGGCAGCAGGCCGGGCAGCTTGGTATCGTCGGCGATGAGGGCCAGCTTCTTCTCCCGGGGCAGACGCTTGATACCGCTCTCCAGCCGGGAGGCGGCGGAGCGGTCCGGGGCGGTCCATGCCGCTTCCAGCGCCGCAACGGTGCGGGAGCGGGTGTATTTGGCGGCAGCAGGGGCTTTGGCCACATGCTCCCCCAGACGCCGCTGCAGATCGGCGGCAATGCCGGTATAGAGGCTGTCATCGGTGCAGCGCACCATATAAATATAGTACATCATGTCCCTCCGTACAGGCGGCCCTGCCGGATGTCGTGCTGCAGCATATAGCGGCGCAGGGCATTGAGGACCGTCTTTTTGTCACCGCTCCACAGCGGGGCGATGAGGTCACGCTTGGCGCCGTCGCCGGTCATGCGATGGATCACCATATGGGGCGGCAACCGCTCGATGCAGCCGCACAGCAGGCGGAAATAGTCCTCCATGGCGAGGGTTTGGAAGCTTCCTGCGGCGTAGTCGGCGGCCAGGTCCGTGCCACGCAGCACATGGAGCAGGTGGAATTTCACGCCGTCTGCGCCGCTGCGGGCGATGTAGTCGGCGGTTTGGCAGATCATTTCCTCCGTCTCACCGGGCAGGCCGATGATCTGGTGGACGATCGTCTCGATGCCCCGTGCCTTCAGCTTGCCCACCGCTTCGTCGAACACGTGGAGGTCGTAGCCCCGGCGGAGATAGCGGGCGGTGGATGCGTGGATGGTCTGGAGGCCCAGTTCCACCCACACAGGCTTGGTTTGATTCAGCTCCGAGAGCAGGTCCAGCACATCGTCGCTCAGGCAGTCGGGTCGGGTAGCCACGGACAGGGCCACCACATCCTGCGGCGCCATGGCGGCGGAAAAAAGGGGACGCAGCACCGATACGGGGGCGTAGGTGTTGGTGAAGCTCTGGAAATAGGCGATGTACCCGGCGTCCGGGGGGACTTTACCCGCCACACGGCGCTGTGCGTCACGGAGCTGGGCAGCAATGTCGGCGCCGCAGGCGGCAAACTCGCCGCTGCCGCTGTCGGAGCAGAAGATGCAGCCCCGTGTGCCCACCGTGCCGTCCCGGTTGGGACAGGTGGTGACGCCCCGAAGGGACAGCTTATAGACCTTGCGGCCGAAGCGGCGGCGCAGGTGATCGTTGAGTGCGTGGTAGTACACGATCTGTCCCCTCCTTTCTTTTGAGGACAGTATAGCATGGCGGAGCGGCGGGGGCAAGGGGGCGTATCGCGATCGTCCCCTCATCCGTCACGGCTTACGCCGCGCCACCTTCTCCCCAAGGAGAAGGCAAAAAGGAAGTTTTTATGAACATTCCTCTTGCTTTTTCTCCAGAATCTGCTATACTGTCCTGCGTCACACAAATGTGAAAAGTATGAAATTATTGAGGTGAACGCCATGGCTGGGGGCAAGCATATTTTAGGCAAGCCCAAAGGGCCCCACATATTCGGCACCGCCAGAGTCGGTGACCGGGGCCAGATCGTGATCCCCAAGGAGGCGCGCAGCTTCTTCGGCATTGAGCCGGGTGACACGCTGCTGATCCTGGGCGATGCGGAAAACGGTCTCATCGTGTCCAAGCCGGAGGTGCTGGATCAGGTGGCCGAGCAGATCGTGAACAACCTAAAGAAAGACTGAGGAATCGAACCATGAATACCAACGAAATGTACACCCGGTTGGGTGTTTCCGATGCCGTGTTGCGCTTCGGTGATGAGGTTTTGGCCGAGCTGGCGGATCGTTTTGCCCACATTGACGCCGTGGCCGAGTACAATCAGGCCAAGGTGGTGGGCGCCATGCAGGAGAACCGTCTGGCAGCCCAGCATTTCAATCTCTCCAGCGGCTACGGCTATGACGACGCCGGCCGTGACAATCTGGAAAACATCTACGCCTCCGTGTTCCACACCGAGGCAGCGCTGGTGCGGCCCCAGATCTCCTGCGGCACCCACGCTCTGGCCCTGGCACTGGGCGCCAACCTGCTGCCCGGCGACCAGCTGCTCTCTCCCGTGGGCGCTCCCTACGACACGCTGGAAGAGGTCATCGGCATCCGGCCCTCCGTGGGTTCCCTGCGGGAGTACGGCGTGCGCTATGCACAGGTGGACCTCCTCGACGGCGGCAAGTTTGACTATGAGGGCATCCGCAAGGCCATCAACGAAAAGACCAAGCTCATCACCATCCAGCGCTCCAAGGGCTACGCCACCCGTCCCTCCTTCTCCGTCAAGGAGATCGGCGAGCTGATCGCCTTCTGCAAAGAGTGCAAACCGGACGTGATCTGCATGGTGGACAACTGCTACGGCGAGTTTGTGGACGTGATCGAGCCTTCCGATGTGGGCGCCGACATGGTGGTGGGCAGCCTCATCAAGAATCCCGGCGGCGGTCTTGCTCCCACCGGCGGCTACATCTGCGGCCGCAAGGATCTCATCGAGCGCTGCGCCTACCGGCTCAACGCCCCCGGCCTGGGCAAGGAAGTGGGCGCCAATCTGGGCCTTTTGACCAGTCTGTATCAGGGCTTCTTCCTGGCACCCACCGTGGTGTCCGGCGCCACCAAGGGCGCACTCTTCGCCGCACGGTGCTATGAAAAGCTGGGCTTCCGGGTGGTTCCCACCAGCGCCGAGCCGAGAAACGACATCATTCAGGCCGTGGAGCTGGGCAGCCGGGAAGGCATGGTGGCCTTCTGCCGCGGCATTCAGGCCGCTGCGCCCGTGGACAGCTACGTGACCCCCGAGCCCTGGCCCATGCCCGGTTACGACAGCGACGTGATCATGGCTGCCGGCGCCTTCGTGCAGGGCAGCTCCATCGAGCTTAGCGCCGACGGACCCATCCGTGAGCCTTACGCCGTGTATTTCCAGGGCGGCCTCACCTGGTATCATGCCAAGCTGGGCATCCTCATGAGCCTGCAGAAGATGCTGGAGGCGGGTCTCATTGAACTGTAAGATTTCCGATTTTCCCCCTCATCCGTCAGCCCTATGGGCTGACACCTTCCCCCTCCAGGGGGAAGGCTGACGGGCATCCTGATGAGCCTGCAGAAGATGCTGGAGGCGGGCTTGATCGAGCTGTAAGTGCAAACGAAGCAAATTTGATCGTAAATCCCCCCGATTTTGCCGCCGACAAAATCACCCCCCTTTAGGCAAGGGGGGTAATGTGGAATTGATTGGAAAGGATCTGAAAAATTATGCTGTGGTTCTGGTTCTCTCTCATTACCCTCCTGTGCTGGAGCGGTTCTGATCTCTTCTCCAAGATCGGCTGCCGTGATGCCAGCGACAAGTACGCTCACCTGAAAATGGTGATGGCCGTGGGCGTGGTGATGGGTCTCCACGCTGCCTTTGAGGTGTTCGTCAACGGCGTGTACATCAGCTGGGACATTATCCTCACCTACCTGCCCGTTTCTCTGCTGTACATCCTGTCCATGGCTCTGGGCTACATCGGCCTGCGGTACATTGAGCTGAGCATCTCCTCCCCTATCTGCAACGCTTCCGGCGCTCTGGTGGCCATCCTCGCCATCCTCACCGCCGGCGAGAGCTATCCTCCGCTGGTGCTGGGCGCCATCGCTCTGGTGTGCGTGGGCGTCATCGGCCTTGGCATCGTGGAAGCCCGTGAGGACGACGAGCTGCGTGCCGCCCGTCAGGAGGCCGGCAACTACAAGTACGCCAAGAGCTGGCTGGCTCTGGCTCTGCCCATCGCCTACTGCATCCTGGACGCCGCCGGCACCTTCGCCGACAGCGTGGTGCTGTCCGAGATCGAGGGCATCGTGGCTGCCGCCGGTGTGGACAGCGACTACGAGGCCAGCGCCAACGTGGCCTATGAGCTGACCTTCCTCCTGTCCGGCATCGTCAGCTTCGTCTACGCCATTATCATCAAGAAGCAGAAGCTGGTGGCCAAGATGGAAGCCCCCAAGTACATCGGCGCCGCCTTTGAGACCGCCGGTCAGTTCGCTTACATCTACGCCATCGCCGACGAGGAGCATCTGGCCATGTCCGCCCCCATCATCAGCGCTTACTGCGTGGCCTCCGTGCTGTGGAGCCGCATCTTCCTGAAGGAAAAGCTGTCCCGCAAGCACTATGCGATGGTGCTGCTGGTGGTCATCGGTATCGTGATCATGGGCGTGTTCGACGTGTAAAACACTTCACTAAAATGAAGCAAAGGTGCGTATCCCGGTCGGGATACGCACCCTTGCTTTTACCTCGTAGAGTTTCGCCGTTTGCGGCGAAAAAAGGTCAAATCGTTTTTCGGAGCGGCATGTACGTGACGAAAAACACTTCTCAGAGCGCAAGTGTGCGAGCGCAGCGAGTGCGCAGCAGCGCTCTGCAAAAAATGCCCCAAAAGGCGATGCCTTTTGGGGCAAGTGCAAAGTGCGTATCCCATGGGATACGCACCCTTTTTTGTTATTCGATGGTTTCTTCCGCTTCCGCCGGGGCGGGTTCCAGCTTCCTGAGCACGGGGGTGAATATCCACAGCGTGGCGTAGCTCAGGCAGGTGAAGCCCACCATCAGCCACAGCAGGATCATCATATACATGGTGTTGAAGGAGAAGAAGGTCAGCAGCACCATACCGCCCCACAGGGCCAGTGCCAGCAGCGCACGGGGCGCATGGGACAAAGACAGCAGCAGAGCGTTTTTCAGGTGGTTGCCCCAGGTATTCTCAAACCGGGCCACCAGAATGAAGGCGGACACAGCCGTCATGGCCACGGCCACCATACCCAGCAGGGCGATGACACGGGCGACGTTGCTGTCCATCTGGTTGGCGAAGTACAGGTCCAGACCGCAGACACCGGCAGCCAGCAGCAGCACCAGCCACACAGCGGTGCCACGCTTGAAATTCTCCCGGAAGGCGGCGAAGAAACGGCGCAGAACCTTGGTCTCCTCGCCGTCACGCATCTTGATGAGCACGGTGTAGAGGGCCGAGGTGGCAGCGCCCATGGTGACCACGGGGAGGCTGCACAGGATCCAGCACACATTCAGCAGCATCAGGGACAAAATGGTGTTCATGATCTGGGCGAACAGACCGTTGGGATCGAAAAACTTATTCATGCGCTCTCCCCTTTTACACGCCGGACATGGCTTCCATGACCTCGTACTCCTCAGGGTTGAGGGTCTTGGTCATAGCCAGCGCCTCTTCGATGTCCATATCAAAGACCTTATCGTCGTTGGAGCAGATGACACGGTTGGTGCGGCCCTCGGCCAGCACGTGGACGGCCTCGTAGCCCATGCGGGTGGCCATGACACGATCCTTGGCGGTGGGGATGCCGCCGCGCTGGATGTGGCCCAGAATGGTGACACGGGGATCCAGGCCCAGCTCTTTCTTGATCTTTTCGCCCACTTCCACGGCGCTGGCGGCGCCCTCGGCCACCACGATCATGAAGTTGGTCTTGCCGCCCAGACGGGCACGGCGGATCTGATCGGCCACGTCACGCTTGAAGTTATACTTCTCCTCCGGCACGATGACAGCCGTGGCGCCCACGGACATGGCCACATACAAAGCCAGATAGCCGGCATGGCGGCCCATGACCTCCACCACGGAGCAGCGCTCGTGGCTCTGCATGGTGTCACGCAGGCGGTCGATGCACTCCACAGCGGTGTTGGCGGCAGTATCAAAGCCGATGGTATAGTCGGTGCAGCTGATGTCGTTGTCGATGGTGCCGGGGATGCCCACCACGGAGATACCGTGCTTGGCCAGATCCTGCAGGCCACGGAAAGTACCGTCGCCGCCGATGCCCACGATGCCGTCCAGACCCAGCAGCTTACAGGTGGCCACGGCCTTCTGCTGGCCCTCGGGGGTAACGAACTCGCTGCTGCGGGCAGTATAGAGCATGGTGCCGCCCCGGTTGATGATGTGGCTGACGCTCTGGGTATCCATGGTGATGAAATCGCCGCTGATGAGGCCGGCATAGCCGCGGCGGATGCCCACGCACTCGATGCCCATTTTCATGGCGGTGCGGACCACACTGCGGATGGCGGCGTTCATGCCGGGGGCGTCGCCGCCGCTGGTCAGCACGCCGATACGTTTGACTGCGTTTTTCTTCATATCAACTAACCTTTCTCAAGTAGGGTAAACAGGGGTCCGATAAATCGGCAGAATATAGTATAACACAATCCTGCAGCGGTGAAAAGTACCTTTTTGTAAACTTGTCAAACCGCCGCTTCTCTGCTATGCTATGCTTAAATCCATTTGATGACCGGGAGGTCTGCACCATGAAATATATCCTTGACCGCCAGAACTACCATCGTTTTGATGTGATGGCCATTAACAAGCTGCCCCGGCGCAGCTACTTCATCCCCTTTTCCACCCGGAAAAGAGCGGCAGCCGCCGTCACGGAGGAAAAGCGCTATACCTCCGACAAGGTCCGCTGCCTCAGCGGACAGTGGGATTTCCGGTTCTATCCCCGGCCGGCCGAGCTGCCGGAGGTGCTGGATACGGACACGGTGGACTTTGAGACCATCGACGTCCCCTCCTGCTGGCAGTTCCGTGGCTACGACCGCCCCTTCTACGTCAACACCCGCTATCAGTTCCCCTATCAGCCCCCGGTGATCCCTCAGGAGAAGGCGGTGGGCACGGTGTTCTGCTGGCAGGGCGCCGACAAGGGCATCGGCCCTCGGTGGATGAAGCCGGAGGAGGAATACAACTTCGTGGGCGTGTACCGCAAAAAGCTGACGGTGGACATGCGTGCCATGCGCTACGTTCTCAGCTTCCTGGGCGTGGCCTCCTGCCTTGACCTTTACGTCAACGGCGTCTTTGCCGGCTACAGCGAGGGCAGCCACAACACCGCCGAGTTCGACATCACTACCCTCCTGCACGAGGGCGAGAACGAGCTGGTGGCGGTGGTGCGCCGCTGGTGCACCGGCAGCTATCTGGAGTGCCAGGACATGTTCCGCAACAACGGCATTTTCCGTGACGTGCTGCTGTACGAGGTGGAGGAGCACGACATCCGTGACATCCGCATCACCACCGGCAAAACCGAGGACGGCTGGCGTCTGACGGCGGAAGTGACGGTGGAGAACGAGTGCGCCGTGCTGGCCGAGCTGAAGGGCCACGGCATGGCGGCCCAGGCCGCCGCCTACGGCGAAGGCGTCGTCACCCTCACCTTCGAAGGTCTGCAGCCGGCGCTGTGGAGCGCCGAGGATCCCGCCCTGTATGACCTCTATCTGGAAACCGACACCGCCTGCGTGCGGCAGTCTGTGGGCTTCCGCACCGTGGAGATCCGGGGCGATGTGTTCCTCTTCAACGGCCAGCCCATCAAGCTGCGGGGCGTGAACCATCACGACACCGATTGCCGCAACGGCTGGACCATGAGTGCCGCCGACATCCGCCGGGATGTGGCATTGTGCAAGGCACACAACATCGACACCATCCGCACCTCCCACTATCCTCCCGACCCGCTGCTGCTGGAACTGTGCGACGAGATGGGCATCTACGTGGTGGACGAGGCGGATCTGGAGACCCACGGTACCTTCGCCCACCAGCTGCCCCCCAGCTACAACAGCATCAGCCACGACAAAAAGTGGCAGCCTCGCTATCTGGAGCGGGCCGAACAGCTCTATGAGCGGGACAAGAACCACGCCTGCATCGTGATGTGGAGCCTTGGCAACGAGGCCGGCGGCTATCACAACACCGACGCCATGTACCACTGGCTGCGCCGGCGCACGGAGCTGCCCATCCACTACGAGAGCGTGATCCACTCCCGCCGGGTGGCCTACGACGTGGGCAGCGAGATGTACCCTCCTGTGGAAAAAGTGGCGCTGGTGGGTCAGAAAAAGCGCAAGGAGAAGGAGCTGAACGACCGGCCCTACTTCCTGTGCGAGTATATTCACGCCATGGGCGTGGGTCCCGGCAACGCAGAGGCTTACTGGGACGAGATCTACCGCTATGACAATCTCATGGGCGGCTGCGTGTGGGAGATGGTGGACCACGCCGTGGTCCACGAGGACGGCAGCTACACCTACGGCGGCGACCACGGCGAGTGGGAGCATGACGGCAACTTCTGCGTGGACGGCCTCTTTTACCCCGACCGCAGCCCCTCCACCGGCGCCAGGATCGTAAGCCATCTGTACCGCCCCATCCGTGTCACCTATCTGGGGGACGGCGTCTATGAACTGTTCAACACCATGGCCTTCACCGACGGCAGCGCCTACGACATCGACTTCTGCTTCGAGGGTGGCGAGACGGTACGGCCCACGCCCCCTCTGCCGCCGCTGGGCCGGGTGAAGATCCGTGTCCGGGGCGAAGGCAAGCGTGTGACGGTGGTCGTATCCAGGGGCGGCCGGGTGCTGTCCCGGGAGCAGCTGACGCTGCGGCTCAGTTCCCTGCCCCGCCCCGCCGTTCTGCCGGAGCTGCCCCGGGGCCTGACCGTTCGCACCGACGGCACAGTGATCATTGAAAAGGACGGCAAGCGGCTCACCGCCGCCGAGGAGGGCACCCTCCTCTACCGTGCGCCCACCGACAATGACATTGACCTCAAGGGCATCAACGCCATGGCCGGTCACATGGGCCAGCAGATCCGCCATCTGAACACGACTGTGGAAAACGGCGCAGTCACCGTGGAGTGGGAGATCCGCTGCCGCTTCCAGAAGTTCCTGTGCCGGGATGTGTACGAAAGCTGCGAGGGCGGCGTGCTGCTGACCAGCCGCCTGCAGTGCCTCAAGGGCGGCGGCGACCTGCCCCGCTTTGCCAAGGCCTTCCGCCTGGAGCGCAGCTTTGACGGCGTCCACTACTTGGGACGCAGCGGTGAGAGCTACGCCGACATGAAAGAGCAGTTCCCCATCGAGGAAGTGCGCTGCACCGTGGCCGACATGACCGAGCCCAACATCCGCCCCCAGGAGAGCGGCAACCGCTGCGACTGCGAGTGGGTGACCCTTAGCGACGGTGAGACGGACTTCACCTTCACCGCCGTGGGCCAGCCCTTCGAGCTGGGCGTCAAGCCCTACACCGACCGGGCGCTGCTGGCCATGCGCCACCGCTGCGACGAGGTGGAAACGGGCACGTACGTGGCTCTCTCCGCCTTCCAGATGGGCATCGGCACCGGCAGCTGCGGCCCCAGCACCACCGCCGCATACTGCCAGAGCGCACGGGACGAATACGTGCTGCAGGTGGTCATCGGCTAAAGGCTTGTAGGCCGGAGGCGGCTGTGCTATACTATAGGAAAACCAAGGAAGAGAGTGTGAGCTATGCATCCCCAGTTTGAACAACTCAACGAGCGCTGGTTCCTGCGGGCCTTCAACTACACCGGCAGCATCGGCGATTTCCGCTACCGCTATCTCATGGAGAAGGACCGCAGCGCCATCCACACCGCCGTGTACACCAAGCTGTGCTACGAGGCGGCCACCGACGTGTGCGAGCGCAGCTTCCCCTGGACGGAAGAGGGCGTGGCACAGCTGAAGGCGTGGATGCAGAGC
This sequence comes from Oscillospiraceae bacterium, assembly GCA_017415775.1. Taxonomy (GTDB): domain Bacteria; phylum Bacillota; class Clostridia; order Oscillospirales; family Oscillospiraceae; genus Vescimonas. The sequence continues at coordinate 7,296 of JAFQFC010000017.1, read as the reverse complement.
GCGTATGATACGTTTGCGGCCACCGGGAAAGTGCCGGAACCGATCAGCGAAGCTGAATGATGTTCGCCCTGTGGGGCGAATGATGTCGGCGTCGCCTGATGATGCCGCTGACGCTGATGATGTGCGCCCACGGGCACATGAGGGCGAATATCACATCATTTTGCGGTAAAACCGCAATACATCACGATGCACCGCATCGCATCATTTTGGCGCAGCCAAAACATCATAGACAAATCAAACGCAGGAGCAGAAGGTTTTTCCTTTCGCTCCTGCGTTTTCTTCTTGACATTCTCTCCTTTCCGTGCTACCATTCATTTAACAATTAAGTTAAATGTTAAGCGAGGTGACAGTATGTCGTTTCAGAACACCATGAAGGCGCTGGCGGACCCCACCCGGCGGGAGATACTGAATCTCCTCAAATCCGGGGAGAAAAACGCCGGGGAACTGGCGGAGCACTTCGACATGACGGCAGCGGCGGTGTCCCGCCATCTGTCGGTATTGCGCGAGGCGGACCTCATCCGGGACCGCCGGGACGGAAAATTCATCATCTACGAGCTGAACGCCTCGGTGCTGGAGGAGATCCTGCTGTGGCTGACGGAGCTGAAAGGAGAATAAACCATGTGGAAAAATCATAAGCGAACCATCATTCTGACCACCATTCTGTGCCTGCTGCCCATTGTGGCGGGACTCATTTTCTGGGATCAGCTGCCCGAGCAGCTGGCCATCCACTTCAACAGCGCCGGCGAGCCGGACAACTGGGCGTCCAAGCCTGTGGCGGTGCTGGGTATGCCGGTCTTTATCGCAGCGCTGCACCTGCTGTGCCTCTTCATCACCGCCCAGGATCCCAAGAAGCAGAACATCACCGGCGTGATGAAAACGCTGATGCTGTGGATCTGCCCCTTCATCTCCTGGCTGTGCGCCGGTATGACCATTGGCTATGCGCTGGAGTCCGTGCGCAACATCGGCGCCGTGGTTTGCGTATTTCTGGGCATCCTCTTCATGGTCATCGGCAACTATCTGCCCAAGTGCCTGCCCAGCTACACCGTGGGCATCAAGCTGCCCTGGACGCTCCATGACGAGGGCAACTGGCGCTACACCCACCGCATCGGCGGCTTTTGCTTCATGGCGGCAGGTCTGGTGACGCTGGTGTCCGCTTTCTTCGGCCCCGTGTGGCTGCCCCTGACGGCACTGGCGCTGGCAGTCATCGTGCCCACCGTGGCGTCCTTCCTCTACTATAAAAAGCACAGCTGAGAGGTGACGGCGTGAAGGCTTTCATCAAATCCTACTGGAAAACCCTGCTGTTCTTCGCCCTGGTGGGCGCTGTGGGCGGCTTTGGCGTGGGCTTTTACCTGCTGGACAGCTACCCGGAGGACATGGTGCAGGAGCTGCTGGCACAGGGGATGACCCCCGTGCTGCTGGCGCTGGTGACGGCGGTGCAGTCCGCCGGATACGGCATCGTGCTGGGCGGTATCGGCATCTGGCTGGCGAAAAAGGTCGGCCTGTGGCGCAATGAGCGCAGCATCGAGGGCAAGCCGCTTCTGTACACCGTTATCATCTCCGTCATCGGCGGCATGGCGCTGATTTTGCCGGACGTGTTCTTCTTCGGCAGGCACATTCCCGCCGTCGCCGAGAGCTACGCCGCCAAGCCCACCATTCCCTATCTCATCGCAACCGTCACCTACGGTGCCGTCATCGAGGAGATCATGCTGCGGCTTTTCTGCATGTCCCTTCTTGCCTTCCTCCTGTGGAAGCTCTTTGCCCGGAAGCAGGAAACGCCCGCCGCCGGCATCCTCATAGCTGCCAACGTCATGACTGCCCTCCTCTTTGCTGCAGGGCATCTGCCCGCCACCGCCGTGATGATGGGCCTGACACCGATGATCGTCCTTCGCTGTTTCCTGCTCAACGGTATCTTTGGTCTGGCCTTCGGCTGGCTGTACCGCAGGTACGGTCTGCGCTACGCCATGCTGGCCCACGGCGGCTGCCACGTCGTGTCCAAGCTGATCTGGATTTTGTGGCTGTGAGATTTCACAATTCTGCCGCTTAAATTTTGTTAAGGCAAAAGCGTTCCCTTTTCTTGACTTACATGGCAAATCCATGATAACATGGATAAAAATAGGCAGGCAAACCGACAAAGGAGATACATATGCATCATAAAGTGGAACGCTTCATTCGTAAGCTCTTGACCGTAGTGGAGATCTCGCTGGCCGTGCTGACCCTGATCGTCCTGGTGGGCAATCTGGGCATCGAGGCCTACCGTGTGATCGTCGTCCCCACCTACTTCCCCGGCAGCGAGGAATTCCTGCACGACATGCTGGGCCTGGCCGTGGGTCTGGAGTTTGTGCGCATGCTGGTGGACATGACCCCCGCCAATATTCTGGAAGTGCTGACCGTGGCCATCGCCCGTCAGATCATCATCAGCCACGAGGATCCTCTGGGTCTGCTGGTGGGCGTTGTGTGTCTGGCCGGTATTTTCGCCGTACGCCGCTTCCTGATCCGTCACAAGGACATGCAGGTGGAGCTGTCCAAAGCCGAATAACCAGTTCATCCTCCCGCCCACCCCACTTTGGGGTGGGCTTTTTTCTTTCGCCCCTGTCCGCAGCAGCAAAACAGGTGCATTTGCCCGCAAAACACGATGTTTTCTTTCTGCGAAATTATTGTATTTTAACGAAACTAAATTTCGCCAGAATTGTTTGTTAATTGGCAAGCAATTCCAGTACAGACCGCATTTTTGTCATAACTTCCCTTTTCGGGCATAAAGCATCCAAAAAAGTTATCGCAATATTTACGACAAAAATTTAACTATATTTTAGAATTTTTTATCATAAAAACAACTTTTTACCAAACGATTGACTTGAAAGTCAAATTGTGGCATTGTAAATTCAGAAAGTTCGTCCGCATGTCATATGCTGCGCTTATGGTGCGGGCGGGAAGGAGTGAGATGAATTGAGCAGATTGGACATCAAGAATCCCAGCAGAGCCCAGACTGTGCTGGAAAATCTCTACCGGGACGTGGAGCGGCATATTGAAGCCAGCCCTCCCGGCCTTTGCCCCGTGGATATGGCCCACGCATTTCTGCAGATGTGCCATGCCCAGAGCTGCGGCAAGTGCGTCCCCTGCCGCATCGGTCTGGGGCAGCTGAGTAAGCTGATCGAACAGGTGCTGGACGGCAAGGCCACCATGGCCACGCTGGACATCATTGAAAAGACGGCCCGTACCATCGTCAACACCGCCGACTGCGCCATCGGACGGGACGCCGCCCGGCTGGTGGTGGACGGTCTGGAGGGCTTCCGGGATGATTACGAAGAACACATCAAGCATCACCGCTGCCTTGCCGGTCTGGAGATGCCGGTGCCCTGCGTGGCCCTGTGTCCCGCCGGCGTGGATATCCCCGGCTACATGGCGCTGGTGGGCGAAGGACGCTATGCCGACGCCGTGCGGCTGATCCGCAAGGACAATCCCATGCCGGTGGCCTGCGCCTACATCTGCGAGCATCCCTGTGAGGCTCGCTGCCGCCGGGCCATGATCGACGATCCCATCAACATCCGGGGTCTGAAGCGCTACGCCGTGGACAACGCCGGCGAGGTGCCTCAGCCCGCCTGCGCCGACGCCACCGGCAAGAAGGTGGCCATCATCGGCGGCGGTCCCAGCGGCCTGAGCTGCGCCTACTATCTGGCGCTGATGGGCCATCAGGTGACCATTTACGAGGAAAAGAACAAGCTGGGCGGTATGCTGCGCTACGGCATCCCCGCCTACCGCTTCCCCCGGGAGAAGCTGGATGCGGAGATCGCCTCCATCCTGTCGCTGGGCATTGAGGCCCACACCGGCATCACCGTGGGCAAGGACATCACCTTCAGCAAGCTGCAGCAGGATTACGACTGCCTGTACATCGCCATCGGCGCCCATCAGGACAAGAAGACCGGCATCCCCGGCGAGGACAGCAAAAACGTCATGTCCGCCGTGGAGATGCTGCGTGCCATCGGCGACGAGCAGATGCCCGACTTCACCGGCAAGAAGGTGGTGGTCATCGGCGGCGGCAACGTGGCCATGGACGTGACCCGCAGCGCCGTCCGTCTGGGCGCAGACAAGGTGACCTGCGTCTACCGCCGCCGTATCGCCGACATGACGGCACTGCCCGACGAGATCAGCGGTGCGCTGGCCGAGGGTGCCGAGATCATGGATCTGGCCGCCCCCGTCCGCATCGAGAGCGACGAAAACGGCGTGGCCAAGGCCCTGTGGGTCCAGCCCCAGATCATTGGCGCCGTCGACAAGGCCGGCCGGCCCCGGCCCAACAAGGCTGCGCTGGACGAGGTCCGTCTGGAGGCCGACATCGTGGTGGTGGCCATCGGACAGGGCATCGAGATCCAGGGCTTCACCCAGGCCGGTATCCCCATCAAGCGGGGCACCTTCGTGGCCGACAGCGCTGCTGCCGTGGGCGACATGGATGACGTGTTTGCCGGCGGCGACTGCGTCACCGGTCCTGCCACCGCCATCCGGGCCATTGCCGCCGGTAAGGTGGCTGCGGCCAACATCGACGAGCATCTGGGCTTCCATCACGAGATCCGTGTGGATGTGGAAGTTCCCGCCCCCAAGCTGAACAACCGCCCGCCCCACGGGCGCATCAACACCACCGAGCGTGAAGCCTGCGAGCGCAAGCACGACTTCGAGGACATCGAGTGCGGCCTGACCTGCGAAGGCGCCTGCACCGAGGCATCCCGCTGCCTGCGCTGCGACCACTTCGGTTACGGAAACTTCAAGGGAGGTAGAATTGAGAAATGGTAACGCTGACGATCGATCACAAGACGGTCACTGTACCGGAAGGCACCACCATTCTGGAAGCCGCCCGCTCCATTCACCTGGAGATCCCCACCCTGTGCTACCTGAAGGACCTCAACGAGATCGGCGCCTGCCGTATCTGCATCGTGGAGGTGGAGGGCCACGAGCGGTTGGTCCCCTCCTGCAACAACGTGGTGGCCGAGGGCATGGTGGTCTACACCAACTCCCCCCGGGTCCGGGAAGCACGGCGTGTGAACCTGCGTCTGCTGCTCAGTCAGCACGACACCAAGTGCACCCAGTGTACCCGCAGCGGCAACTGCAAGCTGCAGGATCTGTGCAACGACTACAACCTGCTGGGCGACCACTACATCAAGGATCTGCGTCCCGTACCGGAGCATTTTGACACCCCGGTGATCCGTCTGGACAACCGCTGCGTCAAGTGCATGCGCTGCATCCAGGTCTGCGACAAGGTGCAGGGCATGAACATCTGGGACCTGATCGGCACCGGCTCACGCACCAACGTCGGTGTGGCAGGCCACCGCACGCTGGCCGATTCCGACTGCACCTTCTGCGGCCAGTGCATCACCCACTGCCCCGTGGGTGCGCTGCAGGAGCATGACGACACCGGCAAGGTGTTCGACGCTCTGGCCGACCCCAAAAAGATCACCGTGGTGCAGGTGGCTCCCGCCGTCCGGGCGGCATGGGCCGAGCACTACCACCTTGACCCCAAGTTCGCCACCGCCGGCCGGATGGTGACGGGTCTGAAGCAGATGGGCTTTGACTACGTGTTCGACACCAACTTCACCGCCGACCTGACCATCATGGAGGAAGGCAGCGAGTTTATCGAGCGCTTCACCCACCGTGACCGCTACACCTGGCCTATGTTCACCTCCTGCTGCCCCGGCTGGGTGCGGTTCCTGAAAGGTCAGTATCCCCGCTACACCGGCAATCTGTCCACCGCCAAGAGCCCCCAGCAGATGTTCGGCGCCGTGGCCAAGAGCTACTTCGCCCAGCAGCTGGGCGTGGAGCCGCAGGACATCTTCGTGGTGTCCATCATGCCCTGCACCAGCAAAAAGAGCGAGGCGGCCCTGCCCACCATGAACGATGTGTGCGGCGATCCCGACGTGGACGTGGTGCTGACCACCCGTGAGATGGTGCGGATGTTCCGTGGCGAGCAGGTGAATCCCGCCGTACTGCCCGAAACGCCCTTTGACAGTCCCTTGGGCAGCGGCACCGGCGCCGCCGTCATCTTCGGCGCCACCGGCGGCGTGATGGATGCGGCCCTGCGCAGCGCCTACTGGCTGGTCACCGGCTCCAATCCCGACGCCGACGCCTTCACCGCCGTGCGGGGTATGGACGGCTGGAAGGAAGCCACCTTCGCCATTCCCGGCGCCGGCGAGGTGCGGGTGGCGGTGGTCAGCGGTCTGGGCAACACCCGCAAGCTGATGCGGGCCCTGGATGCCGGCGAGGTGAGCTACGACTTTGTGGAAGTGATGGCCTGCCCCGGCGGCTGTGCCGGCGGCGGCGGTCAGCCCATCCACGACGGCAAGGAGCTGGCCGAGTACCGTGGCGACGTGCTGTGGGATCTGGACAAGAATGCAGCCATCCGCTACTCCCACGAAAATCCGGATGTGCAGGCTCTGTACCGGGACTACCTGAAGACCCCCCTGAGCCACAAGGCCCACCACCTGCTGCACACCGACCACTTCGCATGGAAGATGCCCAACCAGAAGTAATCATCCTACGCAGAAGGCGGCCCGCCCCACGGGCCGCCTTCTTTTTGTCATCCCCGTCAAATTCGCCAAAAACTTAACGTTAAATTTTCCACAATATCTTATTGTACTTCTCTCCTATCGATGTTATAATACATGCGTTTAAGATCGACCCCTTGTCGGACCGTCGTCCGCACTGATTAAAACACAAGGAGAGAAATGTATGTCTACCGGAATTTCCATGGTGTGCGTGGATGAGATCATCGATTCCTACGGCGCACAGCGGCATTACCTGATCGCCATCATGCAGGACATCCAGGCTGAGTACAAGTATCTGGATCCCATCGTGCTGGAGCGCATCGCCGAGAAGCTGAACATCGGTGTTGCCAAGGTCTACAGCGTGGCCACCTTCTACGAGAACTTCTCGCTGGAAGCCAAGGGCAAGTACATCATCAAGGTCTGTGACGGCACCGCCTGCCACGTCCGCAAGTCCGAGCCCATCTACAAGGCGCTGCGTGCTTATCTGGGGCTGGAAGGCAAGCAGAAGACTTCCGCCGACCGGCTGTTTACGCTGGAGACGGTGGCGTGCCTGGGCGCCTGTTCTCTGGCCCCCGCCATGACCGTGAATGACGAAGTTTATGCCAAGATGACCCCCGAGACGGCTGTGGAACTGATCGAGAAGCTGAAGCGGAAGGAGGAGTTCGAAAATGCCTAAAATGACCAGAGGTGACTTCCAGGACCTGCGGGCCGAAGCCAAGGAACTGCTGTTCCGCCAGCGCCGTCAGGTATTGGTCTGCGGCGGTACCGCCTG
>JAFQFC010000016.1 GCA_017415775.1 Oscillospiraceae bacterium | reverse complement strand
GGGCACGCCCATGACGATACCGGTACCGTAGCCCATCAGCACGTAGTCGGAAACGAACATGGGGATGGCCTTGCCATTGATGGGGTTGTAGATCTCGATGCCCTGCAGACGGACACCGGTCTTGTCCTTGTTCAGCTCGCCGCGCTCAAAGTCGGACTTGCGGCCGGCAGCCAGACGATACTCGGCCACCTCGTCCCAGTTGCCGATCTTATCCTTCCACTGGTCCAGCATGGGATGCTCGGGAGAGATGACCATGTAGGTCACGCCGAAGATGGTATCCACACGGGTGGTGTAAACGGTGACGTCGTCGCCGGTGTTGGTCTTGAAGGTGGCCTCGGTACCATAGGAACGGCCGATCCAGTTCTTCTGCTGGACCTTAACACGCTCGATATAATCCAGCTCGTCCAGATCGTCGATCAGGCGGTCAGCATACTTGGTGATGGCCAGCATCCACTGGCTCTTCTCCTTGCGCACGACTTCGCCGCCGCAGCGCTCGCACTTGCCTTCCACCACTTCTTCGTTGGCCAGGCCCACCTTGCAGCTGGTGCACCAGTTGATGGGCATGGTGGTCTTATAGGCCAGGCCCTTCTTGTACATCTGCAGGAAGATCCACTGGGTCCACTTGTAGTAGCTGGGGTCGGTGGTATCCACCACACGGTCCCAGTCAAAGCCGTAGCCCAGCATCTTCAGCTGGCGGGTGAAGTTCTCGATGTTCTGCTTGGTAACGATGGAGGGATGGATGTGGTTCTTGATGGCGAAGTTTTCGGTAGGCAGACCAAAAGCGTCAAAGCCGATGGGAAACAGCACATTGTAGCCCTGCATGCGCTTTTTACGGGACACGATGTCAATGGCGGTGAAAGGACGGGGATGACCCACGTGCAGACCGGCAGCGCTGGGATAGGGGAACTCGATCAGGCCGTAGAACTTGGGTCTGCTCTTGTCACCGGTGACAGCAGCGTAAGGCTTGCTGATTTCCCATCTGTCCTGCCATTTCTTTTCAATGGCCGCAAAATCGTACTTCATGGTGATTCTCCTTTTATCTGAATTGTACTTATTTAATGAATAAAATAAGCCCCCGACTTCCGAAGAAGTCAGGGGCGATCAAGTCATCGCGGTACCACCCTGATGTGACGGCCGGTTGCCCGGAAGCCATCCTCAGTGCCCAGCATGGGGCGTCGCCGTAACGGGGCGTGCCGTCCTCCCCTACTGTGATTTCAGGGCGGAAGCTCCGGGGCCAGTATCACAAAGTTCCTCCATCGGCTCGCACCGGCCGCCGACTCTCTTAAGGCAGGAAGCTCTGCTTTTCTCCCCATCAAAGCATTTCACATATGCACCATATTTTAATCAGTATTCCGCCGTTTGTCAAGCCGCATCTTTTCGTTTCTCCTGCTGTCGGTTTTCCCGGTCAATTTGACCCTAAAGTTGAAACATACCCCAAAACATGGTATAATATAAAAATAGAAACCTTTGTCCCTCTGTAACCGTCCACATGATATATACTGCAGAAAGAGAGGTTGATAGTATGAAAAAGTCATTTGCATGGATACTGGTACTGTTCTCACTGTTTCTTTTTGTCGGCTGCAGCAGAGAAAAGCTTCCCAATCACGACGACAACCCTCTCAGTTCCGGAAGCGGCTGGCACGGTGATCTGCCCAAGGGGATCCGCCCCATGGTGATGGTCAACGGCAAGCTCTACCGCTGGACAGGTATGTCGAAAGAAGCTCTGTTCCAAGGTAACGAAGTATATTATATGGGAGATGTCGCCACCACACTGCCGGAGGGCTACACCGCCGCAGGAGAAATATCCGGGATCACCGAAGAAGTCCCCTGCGAGGAACTGCAGCTTCGGGCCGGATTCGAAGCCACCGGCACCGTATACGTCAGTGCGCAAACACCCGAAGCAGTATACGTTCTTATGACCACCGACTGGTTCAGCGATTCTTACATTCGCTTTGTCAGCGATGACCTCCACGACAACGAGTGCATCGCCTATCTGGGGCAGCAGTATCGGTTCAGCCTCGACGGCGAAATCGTCAAGGAGCTTCCCGAGGGCTTCGCATCGGTCGGCACGCTGGACTATATCGGTGCGGACAGCATTCCCCTGCAGGACTTGGAAACAAACCGTATTGCAGACGGGTACAGCAAATTCCTTGGCGGACGCAAAGTCTATGCAAACCCCAATGATTCCGCTATGCTTTATGTATATGAGCATCAGTACTGGGCACAGGGCGACTATCCCGCCTGGCGTATGTGTCCACTTTGGACCGAATAATATATAAATGCACAAAAAGCGGCACTTCCATCAAAGGAAAGTGCCGCTTTTGATTTATTCCTTTTCCTCCAGGATCTCGCTGATGTCCAGAGGCTTGCCGTCGCGCCACAGGCGCTCCAGGCCGTAGAACTCACGGGCCTCGGAAGAGAACACGTGGATGGCGATGCAGCCGTAGTCCAGCAGCACCCAAGTGCCGCCGCGGTAGCCCTCACGGTGCAGGGCCTCTTCGCCGGCTTCCTCATGCAGCACCTTCTCCACGTTGTCCACCAGAGCGTTGATCTGGGTGTTGGAAGAGCCGGTGGCAATAACGAAATACTCAGCCAGGGTGGTCAGATCGCCGATCTCCAGAGCCTGAATTTCCTTTGCCTTTTTGTCTGCCAGAGCACGGGCTGCCAGCAGAGCCAGTTCCTTTGCACTTTTCATATGATATCTCCTTATCGTAACTGTTCTGCCAGATAGTCTCTGGCACGCAATGTATCTTCATGGACAGGGTTGCCCCAGTTTTTCATTTCCTGGATCGACATCTCCAGACCCAGCAGCAAGCCACGGTCCAGATCCTCCCAGATGGCCTTGCGCAGTTCCTCCACACCGTGGAAATCACGGGTGGGCTCGATGTAATCGGCCAGATAAATCACTTTTTCCAGCGTGGTCATATCCGCCTTGCCGGTGGTATGCCAGCGGATGGCTTCGTGGACCTCGTCGCTGACGCCGAACACATGGCGGGCCACGGCGGCGCCGGTGATGGCGTGCTGCAGCTTCAGCGCCCAGCGCTGCATCTCATCCAGCTGCAGGCCGTACTCCTGGCACAGTGCCAGCTGCTCGTCGATGTTCAGCTTTTTGGTGCAGTCGTGGAGCAGCGCTGCAATACGGGCCGCCTCCACGTCGGCACCGTAGCGGCGGGCCAGCTTCACTGCCGTCTCCTCGGTGCCCAGCACGTGGGCCATGCGGCGGGGCTTGAGATAGCTCAAGGCCACGCAGCGCAATTCCTCGGCGGTGAGATTTTGCAGGTCGGCCTTGGTGCCGTAGAGTCCGTGGCGCAGAATATAGCCGTAGACGGCGGCGGTGAGGTACTCCTCCCCGTCACCCTTGGGCAGGGCGGCACGGACCTCGGTACTGGAGATCTCGATGACATCGGGGTTTTTCAGCGTCACCACATTGGCCCCAAAGGTTTTCTCCAGATAAGCCTCCTGTGCGGCAAACGCTGCATCCTCCCCTTCCTCGGTGCGGCTGAACGCAGCGAGAGAAGCAAGGGACAAGATCACCTCCGGCTCGTGCCACGTGTGGAACGAGAGGAACATATCCGTCCCCATCAGCAGCCACAGCTCGTCCTCGGGATACCGGGCCTTCAGCTCCCGCAGGGTGTCGCTGGTATAGCTCTTCCCCGTTCTCTTCAGCTCAATGTCAAGGACTTCCGCCTGACAGTCCATCTCCGCCGTGGCCAGCACCGTCATCTCCAGCCGCTGCTGGGCCGTGGCGCTGTCGGCGCTGAGCTGCTTGTGGGGCGGCACACTGGCGGGGATGAGGAACAGCCGGTCCAGACCCAGCTGCCTGGCAGCGGACTGGGCGGCGGTCAGGTGGCCCTTATGGATGGGGTTGAAGCTGCCGCCGTAAATGCCGATCTTCATCTCAGACGCTCTTTTTCTTGTCGCGGACAAGCTCGATCTTGCGCTTGTTCTTGTCGTGCTGCATGCGGTACAGGACGAACTTGCTGCCGATGACCTGCACCACCTCACTGCGGGTGGGGAGTTTCAGCTCCTCGGCGGCCTCACGGGCGGTGTAGAGAGAGTTCTCCAGCACACGGCCCTTCACCAGCTCACGGGCTTCCAGCGCATCGTTGACCTGCTTGATGAGATTCTCGCTGATGCCGTCCTTACCGATGTGGATGATGGTATCTTCGCCTGCGGCAATGCCCCGCAGCTGGGCTCTTTGTTTACTGGTCAGTTCCATAATTCTCAATTCTCTTTCATATAGTTTTCCAGCTTTGCGGCAAAGTCACGCAATGCCACGCCGCGGTGGGAAATTTCGTTTTTCTCTTCGGCCGTCAGCTGAGAGAAGGTCTTTCTCTTCTCGGGGACGAAGAAGATGGGGTCGTAGCCGAAGCCGCCCTCACCGGAGGGAGCATAGGCGATGGTGCCGAAGCAGTCACCCTCGGCAGTCAGCAGGTCTCCATTGGGGAAGCAGCAGACGATGGAGGCATGGAAATGGGCGGCACGGTTCAGAGCGCCGCGCATGTTGGCAAGCAGCAGACGGTAGCGGTCCTCATCGGTCTCCACGCCGCCGTAGCGGGCAGAGTAGATACCGGGGGCACCCTGCAGCCAGTCCACACACAGGCCGGAGTCGTCGGCGATAGCGGGCAGGCCGCTGGCTTCCATGACAGCCCTGGCCTTCAGCGTGGCGTTCTCGGTGAAGGTGGTACCGGTCTCCTCCACATCCACGTCGATGCCAAGGTCGGCCTGCAGCACCACTTCCACTCCCAGATCGGACAGGATGGTCTGCATTTCCACCAGTTTCTTCTTATTTTTGGATGCTAACACAAGTTTCATTGTCTCAAACCTCCCACGGGTCTTTCTTGCGCTGTTTATCTCTCTTTTTGCGGTGCTGCTCCGCCGCACGCTCGGTCTGACGCTTTTCGCTCTGCTGCTCGATGCGGTCGGTGAAGGCATCCCATTTTTGTTTCACTTTGGCAAGGGGATCTTCGATCTCCGGCACGGGGGTGATGACCATACGGCAGTCGGCGCAACAGTAGCTCTCGGCCCGTGCACTGGTCACAAGTCCACCGGTAGCATTCAAGCGAATGGCGCCCTCTTCCTCAGGAAACGTCATCATGGTGTCCGCTCCTTCGGGATACCAGCGGATATGGTTACCGCCAAAGATGAAGCCCTTCGCCATCTCTTTGTCGCAATAGGGACACTTCATAGGGCGCTCCTTTCTCAGTTGAGGGCGCCCAGGATCTCCTTTTCCTTGCGGATCAGCTCCCGGTTGCCCTTGGCGCACAGTTCCAGCAGCTCCTGCTGTTCACGGGGGGTGAAGGCCCGGCCCTCGCCGGTACCCTGCAGTTCGATGATCTCGCCCAGCTCATTCATGACGCAGTTCAGGTCTACCTGAGCACGGCTGTCCTCGCTGTATTGCAGGTCCAGGAGCGCCTCATCATCCACGATACCGGCGCTGATGCCGGCCACATAGTGCTTGATGGGGTTGCGGCCCAGCCAACCCTCGTCCACCAGACGCTGGCAGGCCATGGCCATGGCGATGAAACCGCCGGTGACGGAGGCGGTGCGGGTACCGCCGTCGCCCTGGATCACATCGCAGTCGATGGTGATGGTACGCTCGCCCAGCAGTTCCATGTCGATGGCGGCACGGAGGCTGCGGCCGATGAGCCGCTGGATCTCAGCGCTGCGGCCGGACAGCTTCAGCTTATCCACGTCCCGGCGGCTGCGCTGGCGGTTGGCACGGGGCAGCATGGAATACTCCGCCGTGACCCAGCCGCAGCCGGGCTTCACATGGGGCGGCACACGGTCCTCCACCGAGGCGCAGCAAAGCACCATGGTGTCGCCGCACTGGATGAGGACGCTGCCCTCGGCAAATTTGACAAAATCAGGGGTGATGGTCACTTCACGCAGCTCGTTGAATTTTCTTCCGTCAGCACGTTTCATATGATTTTTCCTCTTTTCTATCAGCTCAGATCATAGCCTCAAGGAATTCCATGGCATCGAAGGGCTGCAGGTCGTCGATGCCCTCGCCCAGACCCACGAACTTCACCGGCACCTGCAGCTCCTGAGCGATGGCGATGACGATGCCGCCCTTGGCAGTGCCGTCCAGCTTGGTGAGGATGATGCCGGTGAGGCCGGCGGTCTCCTTGAACTGGCGGGCCTGAATGAGGCCGTTCTGGCCGGTGGTGGCGTCCAGCACCAGCAGCGTCTCCTTCACGCTGTCGGGGGTCTCACGATCGATGATCTTGCGCATCTTGGCAAGCTCGTTCATCAGGTTCTGCTTATTGTGCAGGCGGCCGGCGGTATCGCACAGCACCACGTCGGTGCCTCTCGCCTTAG
>JAFQFC010000015.1 GCA_017415775.1 Oscillospiraceae bacterium | reverse complement strand
CCCACGAGGAGACCAGCGGCATTCAGGGCCGTCCCTGGATCCGTCCCGAGGACATTCTGGGCATTGCCGACCGCAAGCTGGATCCCGCACCTCCCGCCACCACCACCAAGAGTGATAACTTTATCACCTGCTGCAAGTAAAACGGCATAACCTCCGGAAAAGGTGTGAGCTTTCCGGGGTTTGCACATAGAAACACCTGTACGAAAGTACAAAAAAATGATTAGGAGGAAACAACATGAAAAAGTTTCTCGCACTGCTGCTCAGCTGCCTGATGCTCGTCAGCGTCATGACCGCTTGCGGCGAGAAGGCTCCCGCCGACGGTGACGAAGGTACCGAGAAGGTCCTGAACATGCGTCTGGCCAAGGGCCTGCTGGCAACCGACTGGGCTGCCACCACCAACACTTCCGACATGCAGATCACCTGGGTCCAGGTCTTCGAGGGTCTGTATGGTATGGACGAGGCCAACGGCGGCTACTATGAGCTGCTGGCCGACGACATCAAGGTCAGCGACGATGGTAAGGAATACACCATCACCCTGATCGATGCCAAGTTCCAGAACGGCGATCCCCTGAAGGCCAGCGACGTGGTGTTCAGCTACGGCGTTGCCAAGGAGAACCCCCGCTTCAACTACGTCACCAGCTTCATCAACAACATCGAAGCCAAGGATGACAAGACTGTCGTTATGACTCTGGACTATCCCTACTCCGCCATCGCTCACACTTTCTGGTCCATCAAGATCTATAACGAGAAGGAATACACTGCTGCCGGCGACAAGTTTGGTACCGTTCCTCACAAGGCTGGTACCGGCCCCTACTACATCGATCAGTATGACGTCTCCACCGGTGTTACTCTGAAGGCTTTCGAGGACTATCACGGCGGTAAGGCTGCCATCGATACCGTTAACTACAAGGTCATCACCGAGAACTCCGCTGCCGTCATCGCTTTCGAGAATGGCGAGCTGGACTACTTCACCGACGTTCCTCTGTCTGACTGGGAGAACATCGCCAAGGCTGCCGGCGAGGACGATTGCGACCTGGCCAAGGGCAACAACATCCGCTTCATGTCCATCAACTACCTGTCCGACACCAACAACGGCATCCTGGGCAACGAGAAGGTCCGCGAGGCTATCTTCCACGCCGTCGACAAGGACGCTGTCGTTAAGGTCGCTACCGCCGGTTACGGCCAGGTTGCTTACGAGTACATGCCCTCCGACTACGTTGCTACCTCTCCCAAAGTCAGCGAGGGTAAGTTCACCACCTATGACTTCGACGCCGAGAAGGTCAAGTCCCTGCTGAAGGAAGCCGGTTTCACCGATGCTGACATCGCTGCCGGTATCAATGTCGGTACCATCCTGACCTACGGTGAGCAGACTGCCGATAAGGGCAAGGCTCAGATCGTTATCCAGGATAACCTGAAGGCCTGCGGCCTGATCGCCAACGTTGAGTGCGCCGAGGCTGCCAACGTCACTCCTCGTATGTACGCTCAGAACTACGATATCGCCATCTTCGCCGACTCCGGTAACTACGACTACAACAACATCCGTCAGCAGGTCCATTCCGAGTCCACCGGTATGTACATCGTTGACTTCGCCGCCAAGGGTGCCTCCGTCGAGGGTACCAACAAGACCTCTCCCTTCAACTGGCAGCGTCTGGAAGAGCTGGTTGACCTGGGCGTCGCTACTGCTGACACCGCCGCTCGTTATGACATCTACACCGAGCTGTGGTCCATCGTGATGGACACCAAGACCATCCTGCCTCTGTATCATCAGGCCACCGGTATTGCCTGGTCCGATCGTATCAACGTTGAGACCATCAATCCCACCTACTATCACCTGGTTGACTTCAGCTGGGCTGAGTAATTCATCCGGGAAAGAAAATCTGCTGAATTTTAAGTAAATGCAGCTATCCTCGGCCTTCCTTCCTCAGGGAGGGAAGGCCGAGGCCTTTATGGGGAAAGGAATCCAAATGTACAAATATATTTTGAAGCGAATCCTCTTCCTGATCCCGACGATCCTTGGTGTTACCCTCATCATTTACGCCGTGATGAACATCACGCCCGGTGACCCCGCCGCCCAGATCCTTGGCCCCGGCACACCGGAGGCGGACCGTATCGCTTACAACGAGAAGCTGGGTTACAACGACCCCTTCCTGCAGAAGTATGTCCGCTATGTCAAGAACATGGTCGTCAATCAGGACTTCGGCATTTCCTATGTTACCAAGCAAGACGTTTTTGCTGAAATCTGGCCCCGTTACGTTATCACTCTGGAGCTGAGCTTCCTGGGTGTGTTCCTTGCCGCATTGATCGGTATCCCGCTGGGCATCAAATCAGCCGTGAACCAATATACCCTGTGGGACACCATTCCCTCTCTGCTGGCCTTCTTCATGGCAGCATTCCCCGCCTTCGTGCTGGGTCTGATCCTGCTGTACATCTTCTGTCTGTGGCTGAATATTCTGCCGTCGTCCGGCGTCGGAACATTTGCACACTTCATCATGCCGGCCCTGGCCATCTCCATTCCGCCGGCTGCACAGAACTTCCGCTTCACCAAGTCCTCCATGCTGGAGTCCATCCGCCAGGACTATGTCCGCACCGCCCGCGCCAAGGGCGTGCCCGAAAAGGAAGTGATCTGGAAGCACGTTCTTAAGAATGCTCTGCTGCCCGTGGTTACTCAGGTGGGTCTGTCTCTGGGCTCTCTGATCTGCGGCGCCGTGGTGGCTGAGAAGCTGTTCTCCGTCCCCGGTATCGGCAGCTTGATCGTGGAAAGAATCACGTATAAAGATGAGCCCATCATCATTGCCGGTACGATCCTGATCTCCATCTGCTTCACGCTGGTCATGCTGCTGGTGGATATCATCTACGCATTCATCGATCCCCGTATCCGCGCAAAGTACACCAACAAACGATAACTGAGGAGGGAAATGCATGGAAAAGAATACTGCAAATAACGCTCCTCAGGGCGTATACAAGCGTCCCAGCCAGGCCAAAGAGATCTGGCGCCGCTTTAAGAAGAGTAAGGGTGCCGTTATCGGTCTGATCATGCTGGTCGCCATCGCTCTGGTGCTGATCATCGGCCCCTTCCTGATCCCCTACGATCTGGCAACCACCAACAACTATGATTTCATGCTGGCCAAGCCCTCCGCCGAGCACATCTTCGGCTGCGACGGTTTCGGCCGTGACATCTTCGCCCGTGTGGTGTACGGTGGACGTACCTCCATCGCCATCGCCGTGCTGGCCACCATCAGCTCCTGCGTGGTGGGTAGTATGCTGGGCGCCGTCGCCGGTTTCTTCGGCGGCAAGGTGGATGCCCTCATCATGCGCTCTCTGGACATCTTTATGTCCGTGCCCGACATTCTGTTCACCATGGCTGTGGTGTACGCTCTGGGCGCCAACTTCGTGAACCTGCTGGTGGCTCTGACCCTGGCTTACTTCACCAACTATGTCCGTCTGGTCCGCTCCCAGGTGCTGACGCTGTCCGAGTCCGACTACGTGGAAGCCGCCCGTGCCGGCGGCTCCGGCAGCATGCGCATCATCATGAGCCACATCATCCCCAACGCCGTGGGCGTGATCATCGTCAATACCACTCTGAACGTGGCCAAGATCATTCTGTACGAGTCCACCCTGAGCTTCCTGGGTCTGGGCATGCCGCCACCGGCTCCCGAGTGGGGCGCCATGCTGGCTGAGGCCCGTGAGTTCCTGCGTAACGCTCCCCACATGATGATCTTCCCCGCTTCCGCCATCGTTCTGACGGCTTGCTCCGTGAACCTGGTGGGTGACGGTCTGCGCGATGCGCTGGATCCTCACCTGAAGAGCTGACGTGCGGAAAGGAAGGTATCACTATGAAAACTGAAGAGCTGAAGAGCTTGAACCTGCAGGACACTCCCGGCGTTCCGCTGCTGGAGATCAAGAACCTGCGCGCCATTTACAAGACCGATCTGGAAACCGTGGAAGCCGTCAACGGCATCAGCCTGCAGATCAACAAGGGTAAGACCTTCGGCCTGGTGGGCGAGACCGGCGCCGGCAAGACCACCACGGCTCTGTCCATCCTGCGTCTGCTGCCCAGCACCACCGGCCGTATTCTGGAGGGCGAGATCCTCTTTAACGGCACCAACCTGCTGGAGCTGGACGAGGGCGTCATGCGTGCCGTCCGCGGCGGCCTGATCTCCATGGTGTTCCAGGATCCCATGTCCGCCCTGAACCCCGTGTACACCGTGGATGAGCAGATCGGCGAAGCCATTCGCCTGCACAACCCCGACTACACCAAGGAGCAGGTGGAGGACCGTGTGGATGAGATGCTGCAGCTGGTGGGTATTCTCCCCAGCCGTAAGCACGACTATCCCCACCAGTTCTCCGGCGGCATGAAGCAGCGTGTGGTCATCGCCATGGCCCTGTGCTGCGAGCCTCATCTGCTGATCGCCGATGAGCCCACCACCGCACTGGACGTGACCATCCAGGCACAGGTGCTGGCCATGATCCGTGAGCTGCGTGACCGTCTGGGTACCGCTATGCTGATGATCACCCACGACCTGGGCATCGTGGCCCAGACCTGCGACGACGTGGGCGTTATGTACGCCGGCGAGATCGTGGAGGCCGGCACCGCCGAGGACATCTTCCTGGGCAAGGAGCATCATCCCTACACCGTGGGCCTGTTTGACTCCATCCCCAACCTGACCTCCCGTGCGACCCGCCTGAAGCCCATTCCCGGTCTGATGCCCGATCCCACCAACCTGCCCAAGGGCTGCGTGTTCGCTGAGCGCTGCAGTCACTGCATGGAGATCTGCAAGACCGAGCATCCCAAGATCTACGTCAACGGTACGCACAAGCTGTGCTGCCACCTGTTTGACGACAAACTGAAGCAGAATTGAGGTGCAAGCAGATGGATAACAATATCGTAAGAACTCCCCTGCTGGAGACTGTTGATCTGCAGAAGTACTTTAAGATCGGCAAGAACTCTTACCTGCACGCTGTGGACGGTATCAACCTGAAGCTGCACGCCGGCGAGACCATCGGCGTCGTGGGTGAATCCGGCTGCGGTAAGTCCACCCTGGGCCGTACCATCCTGAAGCTGATCGAGCCCACCGGCGGTAAGATCCTCTACGACGGTCAGGACATCACCAAGTACAAAAACAGCCAAATGCACCCCCTGCGCAAGGAGATGCAGATCATCTTCCAGGACCCCTATTCCAGCATTGACCCCCGTAAGTCTGTCATCGAGGTCATCGCTGAGTACATGCTGATCCACAAGGTGTACAAGACCCGTGCCGAGGCCTTCAACCGTGCCGTGCAGCTGATGGACATGGTGGGTCTGGCCCGCCGCTATACCAACTCCTATCCCCATGAGTTGGACGGCGGCCGCCGCCAGCGTATCGGCGTGGCCCGTGCCCTGTCCCTGAACCCCCGCTTCATCGTCTGCGATGAGCCCGTGTCCGCTCTGGACGTGTCCATTCAGGCGCAGATCCTGAACCTGCTGATGGACCTGCAGGAGCAGCTGGATCTGGCCTACATGTTCGTCACCCACGACCTGTCTGTCGTGAAGCACATTTCCGACAACATCATGGTCATGTATCTGGGCCGCTGCGTGGAGCTGGCCCCCTCCGACGAGCTGTTCGCCAATCCCCAGCATCCCTACACCAAGGCGCTGCTGGCTGCCATCCCCGAGCCCGATCTGATCCGCAGCCGTACCAAGAAGCTGGAGGTCATCCGCGGTGAGGTCACCAGCCCCATCGATCCCAAGCCCGGCTGCCGTTTTGCTGCCCGCTGCGAGCACTGCGACAAGTGCGGCGGCCGCTGCACCGAGAGCAATCCTGAGTTTGTGGAAGTTTCTCCCGGCCACTTTGTTTCCTGCTTCCTGGTCAACGACAAGTAAGCAGACATTCTCTTTTCAATAGAAAGGATATGCATCATGATTATCGCTCTGCCGAAAGAAGTTAAGGAAAACGAATATCGTGTGGCAGCGACCCCCTCTGCCGTGGCCGCTCTGGTCCGCAAGGGTCACACCGTTCTGTTCGAGCATGACTGCGGCGCAGGCAGCGGCTTCTCCGATGAGGCCTACATCGCTGCCGGCGGCCAGCTGACCGAGCATGAGGCGCTGTACCGCAACAGCGACATGATCTACAAGGTCAAGGAGATCGACGCTTCCGAGTACGATCTGCTGCACGAAGGCCAGATCTTCTTCTCCTACCTGCACTCCAATGCCCATCTGGAGTCCACCCTGTTCTGCCTGAAGAACAACATCACCTCCATCGCTTATGAGGATATCGACGACGATCAGGGCAAGTTCCCCGCACTGATCCCCATGAGCGTGCTGGCCGGTAAGGGCGGCTTCCTGGCAGCCCTGCACTTCTCCCAGTCCGTCCACGGCGGTAAGGGCCTGCTGCTCAACCGCATCCCCGGTGTGCCCACCCCCGAGATCACCATCCTGGGCTGCGGCGCTTCCGGTATGGGCGTGGCCGAGCTGGCTGCCGCTTTCGGCAACAAGGTCACCATTCTGGACGTGAGCTGGAAGGCCATGGAGGCTGCCAAGCATCAGCTGCCTGCCAACGTGGAGTTCATGTATTCCAGCCGTGAGAATCTGGAGACCTGCCTGAAGCGTACCGACGTCCTCTTCAACTGCATCCTGTGGGACAAGAACCGCAAGGACCACATCGTCTACCGTGAAGACCTGAAGATGATGAAGCCCGGTTCCCTGATCGTGGACGTGGCCTGCGACGACAACGGCGCCATCGAGTCCTGCCGTAGCACCAGCCACACCGATCCCATCTACACCGAAGAGGGCATCATCCACTACGCCGTGGATAACATTCCCTCCGGTTTCTCCTGCACCGCTTCCCAGACCCTGTCCGCCGCTACGCTGCCTCACGCCATCGCTATCGCCGAGAAGGGCGTGGAGCAGGCTCTGCTGGATGACAAGCATCTGCGCCGCGGCCTGACCACCTACAAGGGCAAGCTGTGCCTGCTGGAGACCGCTCTGAAGCACAATCTGCCCTTCACCGATCCCAAGGACGCCATCGAGGGTAAGTGATCATGACAAAGTATCTGCTGGAAGGCTTCGAGCCGCAGCGGGTGCTGCGTCACTTTGAAGACCTGTGCGCCATTCCTCATGGCTCCGGCCATGAGGAGGCGCTGGCCGACCACATCGCCGCTCTGGCGGCCAGGCGTGGTCTGGAGACCATCCGTGATGCCAAGGGCAACGTGTTCGTCCGTGTTCCCGCCACCCCCGGTTATGAAAACGCCGCACCCTTCCTGCTGCAGGGCCATCTGGATATGGTGCTTGCCAAGGAGGACGGCGTGGACATCGATCTGGAGCGTGAGCCGGTGCGGCTGATCCTGGAGGGCAATGTCCTTCGGGCCGACCGCACCACCCTGGGCGCCGACAACGGCGTGGGCCTTTGCAACATGATGGCCCTGATGGAAGCCGATGACCTGATCCATCCCGAGCTGGAACTGCTGTTCACGGTGGAGGAGGAGACGGGCATGGGCGGCATCGAGAGCTTCGACATGAGCCTCATCCGCTCCCGCCGCATGATCAATATGGACTGCGGCGACCCGGATGTGATCGTCATCGGCGCCGCCGGCGGCGCCAAGTACAGCCTGGAGCGCAAGTGCGAAAGCACTCCCGTGTCCGGTGCGGCCCTGCGCATCGAGGTGTCCGGCCTGCTGGGCGGACACTCCGGCATTGAGGTGGGCAAGAACCGTGCCAGCGCCATGGACCTGCTGGGCCGTGTGCTCAGCGGTCTTTGCACCGAGCTGGACGTGCGTCTGGCCGCCATGGAAAGCCCCACCGTGGGCAACGGCATCCCCAGCCGCCTGAGCGTCACCGTGGTGGTGCCTGAGGCACAGCGGGAGGAGGCCGAGGCCATCTGCCGCAGCTACGACAAGGCCTTCGCCGCCGAGGTGAACGGCATCGAACCGGGCTACGTGATGACGGTGACGGAGGCGGTGGCCGCAGCGGCCATGAGCGCCGAGGATACCCGTGCCCTGGCGGACTTTATGCTGCTGATCCCCTACGAGGCCATCCGCCGCTCCCACATCAACCCCAAGTGGGTGCTGTGCAGCGGCCTGCTGACCCAGGCCAACTACGAAGACGGTCTTTTTACCGGTAAGTTTGCCATCCGTGCCAACCGTGACAGCTACCGTGATGCGGCGGTGGAGCGCTTTACCGCCCTGTGCCGGATCACCGGTGTGGAAGCCACGCTGCTGGCGCCTTACTCTCCGGCCTGGCCGGAGAAGGCGGACTCTCCCTTCCGTGACATGTGCAGAGACCTGTACCGTGAGCTGTTTGGCAGCGAAATGGTGGTGCAGGTGGAGCATGGCGGCGTGGAGCCGGCGGTCATCGCCCGGGAGATCCCGGAGATGGACATCGTGGGCTTCGCCCCCAAGTCCCGGGGCGCACACACCACCAAGGAGCATTTCTTTGTGGAAACAGCGCTGCCCTTCTGGCAGATGCTGACGGCGCTGCTGGAGCGACTGGCCAAGCTGCCGGAATAAGCGCAGAATCTTACAAAAACCGACCTGCTGCCCCGAAACGGGCGGCAGGTCGTTTTTTTCGCTTTACAATTACCCCATTTTATCGTATCCTGTACAAAGAACGCAGAAAGGGGAGAGCGACTATGCCCGACCAGACAAAGGAAAATCGATTGGCGCTGCTCTCGGCGCTGGGCGGCAACGCCATCTGGGGCTTCAGCTTCCTCTTTACCCGCACGGCGCTGAAGGTCATCAGCCAGCCGGCGGTGCTTCTGAGCATGCGGTTCATCATCGCCTTTTGCATCATGTCCACCATGCTGCTGCTGGGCCGTGCAAAAGTGAATTTCAAGGGCAAACAGCTGCTGCCGCTGCTGTTCCTGGGCATTGTGGAGCCCATGTGCTACCTGCTGGAGACCTACGGCATCCTCTACACCAACGCCACCGTGGCCGGTGTGGTGATGGCGGTGTCGCCCATCGCCTCCATCGTGATGGCGGCGATCTTCCTCCGCGAGATCCCCACCCGGGGGCAGATGCTCTTCTGCCTGCTGCCGGTGGCGGGCGTGATTCTCATCACCGTGGCGGGCAGTGATCTGGGCGTGGTGACCACCATCGGTATGCTGCTGCTCCTTGGCAACTGCCTGATGGGCGGCGCCTACCGTACCGCCAACCGCAAGTCCGCCGAGACTTTCACCCCCTTCGAGCGCACCTACGCCGTGGTGACGGTGTCCGCCGTGTCCTTTTTCATCATGGCGATGCTGCAGCTGAAGGGCGATATGTCGGCCTACCTGGCCCCGCTGGCAGAGCCGTCCTATCTGGCGTCGCTGCTGGTGCTGAGCGTGTTCTGCTCGGTGGTGGCCTATCTGCTGGTGAACTACGGCTCGGGCCGTATGAGCGTGGCCAAGATGGCCACCTGCGGCGCCGTGTCCACCGTCTGCTCCACCTTCGCCGGTGTGGTGCTGCTGCATGAGCCGGTGTCGGCCCTGATGCTGCTGGGTGCGGCCCTCATCGTGGTGGGCGTGTGGATGGTGACCCGCAGCGGGAAGTGAGAAAACTGCAAAAGGACTGCGTTTCCTTCGGGAGCGCAGTCTTTTTTGTCATAAAAACGGGAGAGAAAGTGGGGACGATTTGCCTCTTTGGAGGCAAAAAAGGGCTCGAAACCGCCTATTTATAGGAGGTGATTTTATGAGCCAGATCATGACCGCTGCCGGCATCGTCACCGGCACGGCGGCCGCTGCGGCGGTGGTGTGGTCCATGCTGTGCTGGGCCCGGCGCATTACCGCCGGGGCACGGTGCCAGCTGCGCAGCGACATGCTGCGGACCTACTACCACCACCGGGAGTCGGAGACCATCCGCCAGTATGAGTACGAAAATTTCGTCATGGCCTACGAGGCCTACCGTGCGCTGGGCGGCAACTCCTTCATGGAGAAGATCTATGACGAGGTGCGGACCTGGGAAGTGGTCACGTGAAGAAAAAGGCGGTCATCCGTAGGGTGGCCGCCTTTTTCTCTGTACAAAAGGGAGACTTCTGTGGTACAATGTATTTGGTGAAGGTTTGCCCTTTGCCGAAGAACAGGCAAGGACCGTCCCGACAGGGATGGCTGACATATAACAAAGCGGGGAACATCACCCTGCAGAAAGGAAGAAAAAATGATCACTTTTGACCAAATTCGTCATAACGAGACCATCAATACCTACATCCGCAAGGCCGACGCCTCTCTGGTGGAGCTGGGCTATACGGAGCACAGCTTTGCCCATGTGTGCATGGTGGCCAAAAACGCCCGCTACATTCTGGAGATGCTGGGTCACGACGAGCGGACGCAGGAGCTGGTGCAGATCGCAGCCTATCTCCACGACATCGGCAATCTGGTGAACCGGGCCGACCATTCCCAGTCCGGCGCCGTGATGGCGTTCCGCATTCTGGACAAGCTGGGCATGGATGCAGCGGAGATCGCCGACATCGTCACCGCCATCGGCAACCACGACGAGGGCACCGGCCGGCCTGTCAGCCCCATGGCGGCGGCTCTGATCCTGGCCGATAAGTCCGACGTGCGCCGCAGCCGTGTGCGCAATCAGGAGGAGAGCAAGTTCGACATCCACGACCGGGTCAACTACTCGGTGAAGGAGGCGGAGCTGACCATCGACGAGGGCCGCACCGTGATCCGCCTGAAACTGACGGTGGACACCGCCTATGGCAGCGTGATGGACTACTTTGAGATCTTCATGGGCCGTATGCTGCTGTGCCGCAAGGCGGCGGAGGCGCTGGGCCTGCAGTTCAAGCTGATGATCAACGACCAGGCGCTGATTTGAGAAAAGCGGGCATACTGTAAGAAACCTGCCAAATACAGAAAGGAGAAATAACGGATTGGATCTGTTTGATGTTTTGACCCTGATCGGCGGCCTGAGTCTGTTCCTCTTCGGAATGGACCAGATGGGCAGCGCTCTGGAGCGCCGTGCCGGCGAGGGTCTGAAAGACATGCTGGGTCGCCTGACTTCCGGCAAGGCGGTGGGTTTTCTCACCGGCCTGCTGGTGACGGCGGTGATCCAGTCTTCTTCTGCCACCACGGTGATGGTGGTGGGCTTTGTCAACTCGGGCCTGATGAGCCTTCGTCAGGCCATCAACGTGATCATGGGCTCCAACGTGGGCACCACGGTCACCGCCTGGGTCTTCAGCCTGACGGGCATTGAGAGTGACAGCTTCTTTGTGCAGCTCCTCAAGCCCACGTCCTTTACCCCCATTCTGGCGCTGATCGGTGTGATCTGCCTGATGACAGGGAAGAACGGCAAGCGCAAGGATACCGGCATGATCCTGTTGGGCTTTGCGGTGCTGATGTTCGGCATGGATACCATGTCGGATGCTGTGGCCGGCCTGCGGGACGTGCCTGCATTCCGTGAGATCCTGCTGATGTTCACCAACCCCATTCTGGGCGTGGTGGCCGGCGCACTGCTGACGGCCATCATCCAGTCCTCCTCGGCCTCTGTGGGTATCCTGCAGGCGCTGGCGTCCACCGGACAGGTGACCTTCGGCGCCGCCATCCCCATCATCATGGGCCAGAACATCGGTACCTGCGTCACAGCCATGCTGTCCTCCGTGGGTACCAACCGCAACGCCCGCCGCACGGCGCTGGTGCACCTGAGCTTTAACGTTGCGGGCACGGTGGTTTGGCTGGCTGTGTTCCAGGTGGTGAAATCGCTGGTGGCGCTGCCTGTTCTGGACACCGGCATCGACCAGCTGGGCATCGCCGTGGTGCACAGCGTGTTCAACATTGCCTGCACGGCGCTGCTGCTGCCCATGACCGGCCTGCTGGAAAAGCTGGCCTGCCGCCTGATCCCCGACCCCGAGGGCGAGGAAAAGCTGGAGGAACTGGACGAACGCCTGATGGCCACGCCTGCTCTGGCGGTACAGCGCTGCCGCAACGTGACGGAGATCATGGCCGGCATCGCCGCCGGAGCGCTGCGTGACGCACTGGCAGAGCTGACGGAGCACGATGAGGAGCGGGCCGCACGCATTATGACGGCGGAAAAGAACGCCGACCACTACGAGGATATTCTGGGCACCTACCTTGTCAAGCTCTCCGCCATGCCGCTGAGTGAGCTGGATACGGTGGAGATGTCGGAGCTGCTGCACATGATCGGCGATCTGGAGCGCATCTCCGACCATGCGGTGAATCTGCTGGAATCCGGCGAGGAGCTGCGTGCAAAGAAAATCACCTTTACCCCTGCGGCGCAGGAAGAACTCAAGCAGCTGACTGCCGCTGTGGATGAGGTGGTGGGGCTGGCCATGTCGGCCTTCACCACCGGTGATCTGGCCGCTGCCGCTCTGGTGGAGCCGCTGGAGCAGGTGGTGGACGAGCTGAAGGAGAAGCTGCGCCTGCGCCATATCGGCCGTCTGCAGCGGGGCGAATGCTCCATTGACGCCGGATTCATCTGGTCGGACCTGCTGACCGATCTGGAGCGTGTGGCAGACCACTGCTCCAACATCGCCGGCTGCGTGCTGGAGATGCGCTACGAGCGGCTGGACCTCCATGGGTATCTGGACACGGTGCGCTCCGGCAGTGCGGAATATGCCGCCGCCTACGGGAACTACGCCCGCAAATACGCTGTTGATTAAGATATAGAAGATTATAGATCATATATTGCTCTTTTGGCGCAGCCGGGAGAGCGTGAGGAGAAGCTATGACGAAGTTACAACATTATCTGATCGTATTTCTGGTGTCCATGGTGCCGCTGATCGAGCTGCGCGGCGCCATTCCCTACGGCGTGCTGTTTGGCCTGCCCCTGTGGCAGACCTTCCTGATTGCCATCGTGGGCAACATGCTGCCTGTACCGATCATCTTTTTCTTTGCCCGGCGGGTGCTGGAATGGGGCGCAGACAAGCCCCTCATCGGCAAGATCTTTACCTTCTTCCTGGAGAAGGGTCACCGGGGCGGCGAGAAGCTGCAGGCCAAGGCGGGCCGGGGCCTGTACTGGGCGCTGCTGCTGTTCGTGGGCATTCCGCTGCCCGGTACCGGCGCATGGACCGGCACGCTGGCGGCCAGCCTGCTGGACATGGATTTCAAGAAAAGCGTGGCGGCCTGCATGGGCGGCGTGCTGCTGGCCGGCGTCATCATGGGCGTGCTGAGCCTGCTGGGCGTCAGCGCCTTCGGCGTCATCGGCGGCTGAAAATCACACAAACGCACTCTTCCCAAGGGGCGTTGTTGTTAACGGAGAAATTAAAATTTCTTCCACTTCGGTTAAGAAGAAGAACCAGCATCGCATTTGTGAGTACAAATGCACTTGGGCGGCAGTCCAAACCCTCTAACAACAGAAAAGAGAAGATTCGTTTATTACAACGAGTCTTCTCTTTCTTTTTTGTTAAGTGATATGCTGACTTTCGTCAGCGTGATATTTTCTTTTTGAAAATTCCTCGCCTATGGCGAGATAATTAAAAAGAAAGTGATATTAAGCCCGTTAGGCTTAGTGATATTCTATTCGCCCATAACTTGCGAAGCAAATAACACTCGGCTGAAAGCCGAATAACACTGCGTAGCAATATCACTCGCCGTAGGCGAATAGAGTTGCGTGATACTCCGCTTGGAGTATCACGCTAAGGGGAGGGTGCGTTTTTCGTTAAATTGCCAAAAACGGACAGGGAAATTTTGCCACATGTCACATGATACAGCAGCAGGAAAGTGTGGTAAAATAAAATGAACATGATGCAAATGCTTCTTATGTGCAAAAGTGGATGGAAAAGCGTCGCTTGTTGCATATGCCATAGAAGTGCCGTGGATTTTTGGTTATATTGACTGTACAGAAAGCGTTAAGTATGGAGGGGAACCTCCTGACACATAGCAGAAAGGCGGTGAAACGATGTATCTGGAAACGGTAAAGCAGATCGCAGAGGTGGAAAACGAGCTGGAGCAGGCTAAGGCCGCCGCTCGCGCCCAGGTACAGCAGCAGCTGGCAGAGGCGGAGCGTGCAGGCAGGGAACTGCTGCAGCGTGCGCAGGCGGAAAGCCGTGCTGCCCGGGCGGAAACGCTGCGACAGGCTGCCGCACAGGCGGAAGGCCGCAAGG
Source organism: Oscillospiraceae bacterium (assembly GCA_017415775.1). GTDB lineage: Bacteria > Bacillota > Clostridia > Oscillospirales > Oscillospiraceae > Vescimonas. The sequence continues at coordinate 6,470 of JAFQFC010000015.1, read as the reverse complement.
CGGAGGCCATGGCACAGGCAGCACAGGATTGTGAGGCGCTGCGTCAGGCGGCCGCTGCCCGGCTGGAACAGGCCGCAGACGAAATCGTCAGAAGGGTGGTTGATCGGTAAATGGCCATTGCAAAAATGAAACGCCTGCACCTGATCGCCCTGCAAAGTGACCGGGAGCGGCTGCTGGAACAGATGCTGCGCCTTGGCTGTGTACATTTGTCCGAACCGGCAGAGCTGCCTGAGGAGCTGGCGCTGCGGCCTGTGGCTGCGGATGCGGCGTCCCGGCGTGCTGCGCTGCGCTCGCTGCACTCGGCGCTGGCCACGCTGCAGAAGGAAGCGCCCCAGAAGGGCGGCGGACTGCTGACTCCCCGGCCGCAGGTGGCCCGGGAGGATTTCCTCGACGATGCAGCGCTGGAGCGGCAGCTGCAGCTGGCTGAGACGGTCAACGCCCACGCCGAGGAGATCGGACGGCTGCAGAGCCGGATGACCCGGCTGGAGACGGAGCGGATGACGCTGCTGCCCTGGCGGGATCTGGACATCCCGCTGGAGCTGACCGCCACCCGGACGGTCCGGGTGCTGACCGGCACCCTGCCCACGGCGGTGGACTGGGAGGCCGTGACCGGCGAGCTGAGCGATCGGGCGGAGGAGGCAAAGCTCCATCTTGTCGGTGAGAGCAAGGAGCAGAAATGCGTACTGCTTTTCTGCCATAAGGATTCGCTGGACGTGGCGCTGGAGGTGCTGCGCAGCCGTGGCTTCGCCGCCAGTCAGCTGACCGGCATGAGCGGCACGGTAGCGGAGAATCTGCAGCGGCTGGACGGCGAGCTGCAAGAGTGCCAGAAGGGGATCCTCACAGAAAAAGCGGCGCTGGCGGCTCTGGGCCCCCAGCAGAACGACTTGAAACAGTGTATCGACCGGGTGACGGTGGAAACCGCCCGGGAGGAAAGCCGGGAGCGGCTGCTGACCGACGGACAGATCTTCTGCCTGGAGGGCTGGGTCCCGGCCAAACAGGCCGAAAAGCTGACGGCCCTGCTGGAAGGCTTCGACTGCGCTCTGTCCGTGGAGGACCCGGCGGAGGAGGACTACGGCGAGGTGCCGGTGAAGCTGGAAAATAACCGCATCACCCGCTCCCTCATGAGCATCACGGAGATGTACGCACTGCCCCGCTACGGCAGCATCGACCCCAACCCGGTGATGGCCCCCTTCTTCATCCTGTTTTTCGGCATGATGATGGCCGACATGGCCTACGGCCTTCTGATGATCGCCGGCGCACTGCTGGTGCTGAAAAAGGCCAAACCCGCCGAGGGGACACGGAACTTTATGGAGCTGGTGCTCTGGTGCGGCATTGCCACCTTCATCGTGGGCGCCATGACCGGCGGCTTCTTCGGTGACTTTATCCCCCAGCTTTGCAAGATGATCAACCCCGAGAGCACCTTCCAGCTGCCGGCGTTGTTTACACCGCTGGACGACACGGTGGCCATTCTGGTGGGCTCGCTGGTGCTGGGTGTGATCCAGATCTTCACCGGTATGGGCATCAGTGTCTATAAGAAGATCCGGGCCGGACAGGTGGCCGACGCCATCTGGGGCGAGATCACCTGGTGGGTGATCCTGGCAGGCATTGCGCTGATGGTGCTGAAGATCGGCAATATCGGCGGCGTGCCGGTGGTGCTGTGTGTGGGCATCGTGATGCTGCTGTACGGCTCCACCTACAAGGCCAAGGGCTTTGGCAAGGTGACGGCGGTGATCTCCGCCGTGTACAACGGCGTGACCGGCTACTTCAGCGATATTCTCTCCTACGTGCGACTGATGGCGCTGATGCTGGCCGGCTCCGTGCTGGCTCAGGTGTTCAACACCCTGGGCGGCGTCTTTGGAAACGTGATCTTCTTCATCATCGTTTCCCTCATCGGCAATGCGCTGAATCTGGCGCTGAACCTGCTGGGCTGCTATGTCCACGACATGCGCCTGCAGTTTTTGGAATTCTTTGGCCGGTTCTATGAGGATGGCGGCAAGGCCTACCGACCTCTGGGACTGCACAACACGAAATATGTAGAAATTATCAAGGAGGAACAATAACATGGCAGCTTTCTTTGAACTTTTCGGCGGTACCGGCCTTGCTCTGCTGGGCGCTTCTCTGGCGGTGGCCCTGTGCTGCATCGGCAGCGCCAAGGGTACGGGTATGGTGGGTGAGGCCGCAGCCGGCCTCGTCAGCGAGGATCCCGATTCTTCCACCAAGTGTCTGGTGCTGCAGGTGCTGCCCGGCACCCAGGGTCTGTACGGTCTGGTGGCCTGGTTCTTCTGCACCTTCTTTATGGGTATGTTCAGCGGTGAGCTGATGCAGCTGACCGTGGCCCAGGGCCTGACCGTGTTCGCCGCCTGCCTGCCCATCGCTCTGGGCGGCTGGCTCAGCGCCATTTTCCAGGGCCGTGTGGCGGCAGCTTCCGTCAACATCGTCGCCAAGAACCCCGATCACTTCATCAAGGGTGTTATCTTCTGCGGCATCGTGGAGTTCTATGCCATTCTGTCCCTGATCGCCACCATCATGCTGCTGATGAACGTCCTCTAAGGCGGAGGTGCCTTATGAAGGGACTGGATAAGATCATCGGGCGCATCCGCACCGACGCGCAGGCGGAGATCGACGCCATCCGGGCCGAGGGCGAGGCCAAGGCCGCCGAAGTGACCGCTGCCTATACGGCGCAGGCCCGGGAGCTGCTGCGCAGCGAGGCGGAGAAGGCCCGGCAGGCCGCCGGGGAGCTGGCTGAGCGCAGCGCCCGCAGCGACACCATGGACCGCAGCAAGGCGGTGCTGGGCGCCAAGCAGGAGTGCATCGACGAGGCCTTTGCCCTGGCTGCCAAAAAGCTGGCGGCCCTGCCCCGGGAGCAGTACACCGATGTGCTGGCCGCCATGGCCGCCGCATCCGGTGTGGGCGACGAGGAGATCATCTTCGCCGCTGCGGACGGCGACATTGCCGACGCCGTGGTGGCAAAGGCCAACGCTGCCAAGAGCGGCGCCGCCTTTACCCGCAGCGCCGAGACTCGTGCGCTGGAGGGCGGTGTGATCCTCAAGCGGGGTGACGTGGAAGTCAACTGCGCCTTTGCCACGCAGCTGCGGCTGCTGCGGCAGACGATGGCCGCCGAGGTGGCAGCCATCTTGTTTGAATGAAGCGAAAAGGGGGGACCCTCTTTGACCAAGAAACGAAAGGACACCGACTATCTGACCATCAGTGCCCGGATCCGCAGCATGGAGCGAAATCTTCTGGACCGCCCCCGGATGGAGCGGATGCTGGATGCAACCACGGACGCTGATGCGGTGCGCATCCTGACGGAGGTGGGCTACGAAGCCTTCGATCCGGCCAGCGAGCGGGCGCTGAACGCAGCGCTGCTGCACCGGCGGGAGGAGCTGTTCGGCGAGCTGTATCGCTACGCTCCGGAGCCGGAGATCGTGGATGTGTTCCGACTGAAATACGATTATCACAACCTCAAGGCCGTGCTGAAGGCCGGCAGCAGCGACGTGAGCCGCCTGCTGGTGGATGCAGGCCGTGTGAAGGCCGCCGACCTGCTGCAGCGCAGCCGGGAGAGCGGCAACTGGGACTTCCTGCCCCCGGCCATGGCCGCAGCGGCCCGGGAGGGCCGGCGGGTGCTGGCTGAGACCGGCGATCCCCAGCGCAGCGATGCGGTGGTGGACCGGGCGTGGCTGGCCGAGATGCTGCAGATGGCAGAGGAGACCCGCTGCGCCTATCTGGTGGACTATATCCGTGCCACCATCGACGCAGCCAACCTCCGCAGCGTGGTCCGCACGCTGCGCATGGGCCGCACGGCGGCCTTCCTGAAGGAATTTCTCTTCCCCGGCGGCGTCGTCAGCGTGGACAATTGTCTGAAAGCGGCGGTGAACGGCGAGGTGGAGCAGGTCTACCGCACCACGGTGCTGCGTGAGGCAGCCCGGGCCGGTAAGGAAGCGGTGGAAGCAGGCGGCAGCCTGACCGCCTTTGAAAAGCTGTGCGATGATGCGGTGATGGCTCAGGCCGGTAAGGCACGGCGCATCCCCTTCGGCGTGGAGGTCGTCATCGGCTTCGTGGCCGCCCGGGAAGCGGAAGTGGGCAATGTGCGCATCATTCTGGCGGGTCGTATGGCGGGGCTCCCTGCCGATACCATCCGGGAAAGGCTGCGTGAGTCTTATGTATAAAATTGCTGTGATGGGCGACCGGGACAGCGTGCTGGGCTTCAAGGCCCTGGGCCTGGAGGTGTGCTTCTGCGAGAACACCGACGAGGCCCGCCGCACCCTGCACCGTCTGGCCGGTGACAACTACGCCATCATCTATATCACCGAGCAGCTGGCCCAGTATCTGACGGCCGACATCGCCCGGTACAAGGATGCCGTGATGCCCGCCATCATCCTCATCCCCGGCAAGTCCGGCTCTCTGGGCCTGGGCGAAGCGGGACTGAAGGCGGCGGTGGAGCGTGCCGTCGGCGCCGACATTTCCTAAGAAGGGAGAACCAACATGGGTAAAGTAATCAAAGTCTCCGGTCCGCTGGTCATCGCCAATGGTCTGGCGGAGGCCAACATGGCCGACGTGGTCCGTGTGGGCCCCCAGCGTCTGATCGGAGAGATCCTGAATATGACCGGCGATCAGGCCTCCATCCAGGTCTATGAAGAGACCGGCGGTCTGGGCCCCGGCGCCGAAGTGGTCACCACCGGTGCGCCTCTGAGCGTGGAGCTGGGCCCCGGCCTGATCGAGAATATCTACGACGGCATCCAGCGTCCGCTGGAGGAGATCGTCAAGCGGGTGGGCGCCAACATCACCCGCGGCATCGAAGTTCCCCCGCTGGACCGTGAAAAGCTGTGGGACTTCACCCCCGCCGTCAAGGTCGGTGACGCTGTCATCGGCGGCGACGTGCTGGGCACCGTGCCGGAGACGGCGGTGGTGCTGCACAAGATCATGGTCCCCAACGGCATCAGCGGTACCGTGGAGTGGATGGCTGACGAGGGTCAGTACAACATCACCCAGCCCATCGCCCGCATCAAGACCGACAAGGGCGAAGTCAAGGAGCTGACCATGGTGCAGAAGTGGCCCGTCCGTGTGGGCCGCCCTTACAGCCGCAAGTTCCCGCCCATGAAGCCTCTGCAGTCCGGCCAGCGTGTCATCGACACCATGTTCCCCATCGCCAAGGGCGGCACCGCCGCCGTACCCGGCCCCTTTGGCTCCGGCAAGACGGTGGTGCAGCATCAGCTGGCCAAGTGGTCCGACGTGGACATCGTGGTCTACATCGGCTGCGGCGAGCGCGGCAACGAGATGACCGACGTGCTGCGGGAATTCCCCGAGCTGACCGACCCCCGCACCGGCGAGACGCTGATGAAGCGCACGGTGCTCATCGCCAACACCTCCGACATGCCGGTGGCCGCCCGTGAGGCCTCCGTCTATACCGGCATCACCATCGCCGAGTATTTCCGTGACATGGGCTACGACGTGGCCGTCATCGCCGACTCCACCTCCCGCTGGGCCGAGGCCCTGCGTGAGATGTCCGGCCGTCTGGAAGAGATGCCCGGCGAAGAAGGCTATCCCGCCTACCTTGCCTCCCGTCTGGCCCAGTTCTACGAGCGTGCCGGCGTGGTGGAGTGCAAAGGCAGCGACCGCCGCATCGGCACCCTGACCGCCGTGGGCGCTGTGTCTCCTCCCGGCGGCGACCTCTCCGAGCCGGTGGCACAGGGCACCATGCGCATCGTCAAGGTGTTCTGGGCGCTGGACGCCTCTTTGGCGTACCGCCGCCATTTCCCCGCCATCAACTGGCTGACCTCCTACTCCCTGTATCTGGACTCTGTCGGCCCCTGGTTTGACGAGAATCTGGGCGAGGAGTTCATGCAGCACCGCAGCCGGGCCATGCACCTGCTGCAGGAGGAGAACGAGCTCAACGAGATCGTGCAGCTGGTGGGTAAGGATTCCCTCAGCGCCGGCGACCAGCTGACGCTGGAGGTGGCCCGTATGCTGCGTGAGGACTTCCTGCAGCAGAACGCCTTCATGGATGTGGACTCCTACTCCGACATCCACCGGCAGAAGAAGCTGCTGGGCATGATCCTGCACTATGAGAACCTGTGCCGTGACGCCCTGACCCAGGGCGTGGAGGCCCAGAAGCTCTTTGACCTGCCCGCCCGTGAGGACATCGGCCGGGCCAAATACGAGGAGGCGGACGCCTACGCCGCCGCCTATGACAAGATCGCTGCCGATATGGAGCAGCAGATCAAGGATTTGATCGCAAAGGTGGGTGAGTTTGTATGATGAAGGAATACCGTACCATCCGGCAGGTGTCCGGCCCCCTGATGGTGGTGGACCAGGTGGAGGGCGTCACCTATGACGAGCTGGCCGAGATCGAGCTGAGCGACGGCACCGTGCGCCGCTGCAAGGTGCTGGAGGTCAACGGCGACAAGGCGGTGGTGCAGCTGTTCGAAAGCTCCGCCGGCATCAACCTGCGGGACAGCAAGATCCGCTTCCTG
>JAFQFC010000014.1 GCA_017415775.1 Oscillospiraceae bacterium | reverse complement strand
TACAGCATATTGGGCATGGTGCGCAGAGCCTCCACCAGCGCACTGTGCACCAGCACCGTCACCAATGCCATTCCCATAATGCCTGGGACAATGTAACGAGAGGGGTAGCTCTTCATCATCATAAGACCATACAGTCCCATCATCTGGCAGGGAAGGAATCCAAAGCCGATCAGCACACAGGCGGGATGGGCAAACCACGGCACATATTCAGAGGCAAAGAGCATCAAAAAGCCTACCACCGACAACGCCATAAAAACAGACACGGCGCTGAGAGGATGGATATTCCCCTTACGGTAGATCAGATATAAGATCACCGCGCCTACCGCGTCGGCCAAATACGTAAGAAAGACGCCGTTTGGTACCTCTGCCACAGAGGCGGGGCCGGCCAGCATCATCATATCGGCTACGAAGGAGTAGAGGAAAATGCCGGCAAAGAGGGTTTTGGGCACACGGAGACCGTGCTTCTTCCCGGCAAGCTCCGGACAGCTGTCCCGAGAGGCAGGCAGGCGGAAGAAAAACACCAGCAGCATCACCAGCATCACCAGTGTCAGATCGCGGAACACGGGAAAGGACACGGGATAGAGGTCATTCTGCACCACAGCGATAATCACCAACGATACGGAATAGCCCAGCGTCAGGTGGACGATGGCGCTGCGCTCGGTGAAGAGATGGGCGATGATAAAGGTCTCGAAGCTGATCATAAAGCAGCAGCAGAAGGTCTGCAGATACAGCAGCATCGCCAAAGCCGATGCAGGCAAGGGAAGGAAAAGGCCCACCACCGTCACCAGCGCCACCGCCGCCGTAATACGGGCGGCCCACACCACCACATGGGGCAGGACGATGATCAGAATAATGGCCAGCACATAGCCTGCGGCGATGAGGGTGGTCACGTTGTCCATATCAATGGGCAGGGGCGTGCGTCCGTCCAGCACCAGCGACGGACCCATAAAATAAATAAAGCCCATCTGCCACACATTGAACATAGCGAAGCACACCAGCATCCAAAATGGCATCGTCAATCGTTTATTTTGGTTCTGTAACAAAACTGCGTGCTTCATGAAATACCCCCTTTGAAATATAACCACCACTTTTGGTAGGTATCCTAAAAACCCCTTGAATAAGGGATAGGAAACCTGCCCATTTTTCCGTACAATGAAACCACAAAATGGCAGAAAACCACAGGAATCGGCAAAAAGTTTCTGTAGGGTCAGTATAACAGAGATCAGTATATAGTGCAACGAAATCAAAAGGTATCATCCAAAAAACCATCTTTTTGGGTAGGAATCCTACCAAAACAGAAAATCTCGTTCACAGAGAATTCGAAAAAACGGAGGTACAGCCATGAGCAATGAGATCCATAACCCCCACAGATTTTTCGACTATATGAAGAAAGCGCGGGAGGAACTTCATGCCCTTGTTAAGACCCATCCGGAACTGGGGGCTCTTTCCAAACGGGAGCTGGAGGTGTTTGACCACCTTCTGTCGGATAAGACTCTCTCCCAAATCGCAGAGGAGATGTATCTGTCCTACTCGTCCGTACATTTCCACTGCAAGAACATCTACCGCAAGCTGCAACTGTCCGGCAGAAAGCAGCTTTTGATGCAGTACAAAGATTTTTATGAGGTATAAAGGAGGAAAAGAATATGGCATTTTTCGATAAGATCAACGACTTTGCAAAGAACATCAGCGACAAGACCAGCGACGCCATTGAGACCAGCAAGCTCAACAGCAAGATCGCGGCAGAAAAGCTGGCAGCCAACGAGGAACTGCTGAAGATCGGTCAGCACTACTACGACCTCTATCTCGCCGGGCAGGCAGAGGAGGCCATCCTCCCCTTCTGCGAGGCAGCCAAGGGACATCTGGATGCCGCGGAACAGATGCAGGGGGAGATCGACCGCATCAAGGCCGAGAATGAGGCCGCCAAGGCCGCTGCCGCCCCTTCCGCGCCCCAGGCACCGGGCTGCTTCTGCACCAACTGCGGCACGAAGCTGCCTGCGGGTACCCGCTTCTGCTCCGGCTGCGGCACACCCCTGTAAAGGGTAATCAAAGAATAATGGAGGTACATCGTTATGTCATTTTGCATGAATTGTGGTAATCAGCTCCCCGATGGCAGCCGCTTCTGCGGCAACTGCGGCGCCCAGCAGGGTGCAGCCACCGCTGCACCCATGCAGCAGCCTGCACAGTCCGTACTAGCTCCCAATCAGATGGAGAAAAACGGCGTGATCTTCACCCGCGCCGATGTGATCGACTATCAGATCTTCGGTGACGATATGCAGCTGGTGGAGATCGAGCTGGATCCCGGTGAGAGCGTGCTGGCTGAGGCCGGCGCTATGAACTATATGGACGCCCGCATCAAGATGGAAACCATCTTCGGTGACGGCAGCGGTGCTGATGCCAATAAGGGCTTTGGCAGCAAGCTCCTCTCGGCAGGTAAACGGGCACTGACGGGCGAGGGGTTGTTCATGACGGTGTTTCAGAATGTCCACCCCGCCGAGAAGGCCATTGTGGCCTTCGCCTCCCCCTATCCCGGCAAGATCATCCCCGTGGATCTGGACACCTTTGACCGGACGCTCATCTGTCAGAAGTCCGCCTTCCTCTGCGCTGCCAAGGGCGTGAACGTGGGCATCCACCTGCAAAAGAAACTGGGTGCCGGCCTCTTCGGCGGCGAGGGCTTCATCATGCAGCGCCTCACCGGCGACGGTATCGTGTTCCTCAACGCCGGCGGCACCATCATCAAAAAGACGCTGCAGGCGGGTGAGATGTTGAAGATCGACACCGGCTGTTTGGTGGCTATGAGTGAGACGGTGGACTACGACGTGGCTTTCCAAAGCGACATCAAGAGCGGCTTCCTTGGCGGCGAGGGTCTGTTCCTCGCCACCCTCACCGGCCCCGGCGAGGTGTGGCTCCAGTCCCTGCCCTTCAGCCGCATGGCCGATGAGATCATCAAGGCCAGCCGCTCCAACAAGGAGGAGAACAAGGGTATCAACAACCCCATCAGCGAAGTCACAGGCGGCCTCGGCGGCGCACTGGGCGGCCTGCTGAAGTTCTGATGATGTGATAGAAAGAGGAGGTAAAAACGATGGGTTTCTTGGATCGTCAACTGAAAAAGGGCATCCGTAACGGCATCAGCTCCGGCATCAGCGCCGGTATCGGCAAGGCCCTCAACGGCGCCATGGGTCAGCAGCAGCAACAGCAGCAGACCTATCCCCAGCCCCAGTATCCCCAGCCCCAGTACCAGCAGCCGGTGCAGCAGCCTCAGTATTCCCAGCCGGTACAGCAGCCCCAGCCCTCGGCAGCGGCTATGACAGGCGCACTGGGCGGTCTGTTCGGCGCCATTCAAAACACTGTAATGAACGTTGCCAACGAGGCGGCGAAGAATATGAAGATCTGCGACCAGTGCGGGCAGGGCACCTCGGCAGACAAGACCTTCTGTCCCCACTGTGGCGCGGCACTGCCGGAGAAAACGGCGGCGGAGAGCTGCGTTTGCGAAGCCTGCGGCACCCAAAACGATCTGGGCACCAAGTTCTGTTCCGGCTGCGGCGCGAAAATGCCGGAGCTGGGTCCCAAGGAGACCCCCACCTGCACGGGATGCGGCGAGGAGCTGCCCGAGGGCATGAGGTTCTGCCCCAACTGCGGCACGCCCGCCCCGCAGGATGAGATGCAGCCCAATCTCTGCCCCGGCTGCGGCAAGGAATATACCCCTGGCAGCCGCTTCTGCATGGACTGCGGCACGCCGCTAAAATAACGGATACATCGGCCCAAAGGAGGGATAGCAGAATGGAACATACACCCATCGCACAGTTCACCGTTACCATCACCGCCACAGAGAACGCCTCGTGGCAGGGGACGGTAGAGATGGAAGGACAGCGCTGCTGCTTCCGCAGTGAGATGGAACTGCTGCGTCGCCTGCTGGCACACTATCCCTCCCTGCGGCCGGACATCAAAGAAAACCATAACAAATGATAAGACTAAGGAGGACAACACCATGACCATGAAAAAGTTTTTGGCACTCTTGCTGGCAGCCATGATGCTGCTCTCCTTCACCGCCTGCGGCGGTGACAAGACCCCGCCTGCCGACGATGGCGGGGATGATGTGCAAATCGACGCACAGGATATCGTGGAGCAGGCTCTCGAGGATGCCGAAGAATTTGAATCCTTCAGCGTCGAAGCAGTGGAGCATTTTCTGAAAGCCTACGGCATCTCTCTCGACACACTGGAGCCGGATTGGGACTGGGTACTGGCAAACGACTACTGCGCCTACGCCGATGAACCCGGCAGCGGCTACGGTCACGCGGTCATTCAGTTTCAGGCAGCAGAAGGTGAGCTGACCGATGAACAGATCAATGACTTTTACGCCAAGGTCTTTGCTGCCACCGCCGCCATTTCCGACGACGGTCATAACATCATCGGCTACGAATTCGTCGGCGAAGGTGAGGACGCGCTGGCAGAGGTGACGCTGGAGGAGGCACTGGACAGTTGGATGCCCGGCTGGGGCTTCCGCACCGGCGGCACACTGATGGCGGTCTACGTCAGCAGCGACTACGATAACGACAAGGAAAGTGAACTGGACAGACTCTTCTATTACAACGCCGTGGAGTTCGATATCGGCGTGGGTCTGCAGAAAAGCTTCGATGATACGTGGGCAGAAATGGAGTCGTACTTCGAGGAGAATGAGGACGAGATCCAGCAGGCACTGGAGGATTATCTGGGCTAAGTCCGTTCTTTCACAGAGAAATACTCGGATACGATACGGAATACAAGGAGTCGTATGCCATGAAAAACCTAAAAAAACTGACCCTTCTCCACTCCAACGATATGCACGGAGATTTTCTGGCGGAGGATGAAAACGGCAGACTGGTGGGCGGCGTATCCCTGCTCTCCGGCTACATTCAGAAGGTACGCTCTGAGGAGGAGCATGTCCTCTATGCCATCTCGGGGGATATGTTCCGTGGCTCGGTAATCGACAGCGAGTTCAAGGGTCTTTCTACCATCGAGATCATGAATATGCTCACCCCCGACGTGGCCACCCTGGGCAACCACGAGATCGACTACGGTATCGCCCACCTGCTGTTCCTTGAAAAATGTGCCCGTTTTCCCATCATCAACGCCAATTTGTACCTCACCACCAACCAGATCCGGCTCTTCAACAGCCACATCATTCTAGAGATCGGCGGGATACGGGTGCTGTTCATCGGCGTGCTCACCGAGGAGGTGCTGGCCACTGCCAGGAAGGAGCGGCTCATCGGCTCCTTCATCAATGTCCATGAAGCCGCCGTGGAAGTGGGTCGGATCTGCAATGCCCACCGGACGGAGGACATCGACCTCACTGTGCTGCTGACCCACATCGGCTTTGAGGAGGACAAGAAGCTGGCGGCGCTGCTGGATCCCCACTGGGGAGTGGATCTTATCATCGGAGGTCATACCCATACCTATCTCACTGAGCCCTGCGTAGTGGCGGGCATCCCTATCGTGCAGGCGGTCACCGGTACCGACCAAATAGGTCGGTTTGATCTGATGATCGACACGGATACCAATTCTATTGACCGTTACACATGGGAGCTGATCCCCATTGACGACAGCCACTGCCCCCGTGACACGGCGCTGGAGGAGCTGATCGCCAAATACAGCGCCATCGCTGAGGAAAAATACAGCCGCTACATCACCCGCTTTGCCGGGGTCTACACCCACCCCACCCGCGACCGGGAAACCCAACTGGGTCGACTGATGGCTGATGTGCTGCGTGACAATCTGGGGCTGGACGTGATGCTGTTGGGCTCCGGGAGCATCCGCGTCCCGGAATTGGGTCCGCTGGTGACACTGAAGGAACTGACCGAGATGTTCCCCTTCCAGGAGGAGATCATCCGCGTCACCGTCACCGGACGACAGCTGAAAGACATGATCTCCCACATCTTCCGTCCCGGCGCGTTGGAGGACGACCACGCCGAGTTCTACCAATTCTCCGGAGGGATAAAGGTAGTGGTCTCTCTGTCGGCGCAGCGGGTAACGGAGATCGCCTGGGAGGGCGCTCCCATCGACGACAAGCGGCTGTTCCATGTGGGTGTACAGACCTACCACTATAAGAATATGGAGGAGTTTCTGGGAATCAGTGAGATGGAGACCACCCGAAACGCCCCCGCCAAGACTCTTGCCACCAGTGCCTTCGATGTGCTGGACGAGAACTTGAGCCGGATGGAACTGGTGGTCTGCCCGGAGGACACACGGTGGATCACAGTGGATTGACCTGCAGCCACAGAAGCAGGGATACCTGTTCTTTATGGATATGAAAACGGAGTTTTATTCTCCCAGGAAAAGAAAAAATGCCTCTTGCACCGACGAGCGGACTGCACACGAGTGTTTTTTCAAACATGAATGATCGGACTGCAAAGGCCGGAAAAGAAAAGGAGTACAACATGGTGAAAAAATTATTTGCGCTTTTGCTTGCGTTGATGATGCTGCTCTCCCTCACCGCCTGCGGCGGTGACAAGACCCCGCCTGCCGACGACGGCGGAGACGTGCAGCAGGAGCAGCAGAACACACCCAATCCCGCAGAGGGCGAGGACGCGCAGAGCCCCGATGACGGTGATGCCGAGCTGAGCGGCTATCTCGGCACCAAGACCGGAAAATTTTACAGCCAATTTGCCGACGGCAGGATGTACATGGAGTACGAGATGGAGATGGAGGGTCAGACTATGACCATGATCTCCGCCACCAACGGCGTAAAGACCTACTCTGAGACGCTGATAGGCGGCATGAGTATGGGCGTCAGCCTTATGGACGGTACCGATATGTATACCATCGACCATGCAAGCAAACTGGTCATCAAGATGGCTCTTCCCGCCGATGCTCAAACCATTGCCGGTACGGTATTGGAGGAGAGCGACGTGGATATGGGCGATTTTAAGACCGGCACCCGTGAGATCGACGGTAAGACCTACGACACCGAGGAGTGGATCGTAGAAGGTGCTGCCTCCATTATGTGCTTCGACGGCGATACGCTGGTCTATATGATCGGCGCTATGGAGGGAATGGAAGTTATGATGAAGATCGTGGAAATTTCCGACAAGGTGGACGAGAGTCTGTTCAATATCCCCGCTGACTATACCGTGATGGAGATGTAAGTCCTGCGAAAACAAATGATAGACAAAGAGGATAACACCATGAAGAAATTATTTGCACTTTTGCTCTCGCTGCTTCTGCTGTTGTCTCTATTCTCGGTAACGGCGTTTGCGGCAGAGGAAAACGATATTGGGAAATTTGAACTGCCCGCCCCCAAAGCCCCTAACTATTTCGTCTATACTGACGGTAACGCAACCGAAGGTCATCACGATGATCTGCGAATGATCATGGTAGCCGATCCGGAGGTG
>JAFQFC010000013.1 GCA_017415775.1 Oscillospiraceae bacterium | reverse complement strand
CACTTCGAAAAATAAAAGACAATATACAAACCATCGTGTAAAATGTAGTCACCACAACAAACACGCACACGAGGAGATCTGTATATTGTCCTACACACATTTTACACTGGAAGAAAGAAAATATCTACAGCAACTTTTATCCGAAGGCCATTCTTTTCGTAAAATCGCAGCCATTTTGGAACGCAGTCCGTCTACCATCAGCCGTGAAGTGAAACGCAACTGCGCCAAATACAAGCCCCATCGAAAAACCGACAACAAATACTGGTATAATCATTGGCGTGCCCAGAACCTCTATATTCGCCGCCGTCGGGAGCAAAACCGCCAAGCTTTGCATTCCGGCACGGCAGAATGGGACTATATTCTCACCGGTTTTCAAAAGTTTTGGTCACCGGAGGCAATCTGCGGCCGTTGGCACAAGGATTTTCCTGACAGAAAGGCGCTCAGTGTGTCCACACTCTATCGCTATATAAACTCCGGGAAATTCCCTAAAATTACGCCGAAACAGCACCTTAGGCGACACGGAAAGCGTATACTGCCACGAAACTCCAATTATAACAGTATCCAGCCCGACCGAATCATCCCTGATTGGCCGGATGAGATCCGCACCCGTGCCCAAATCGGCGACTGGGAAGGCGACACGGTCTACGGCGGTGTTGGCAAGGGGCTGCTCGTAACGTTAGTAGACCGCAAAAGTCGCTTTTTGCGGATCGGTTTGCTGTCAAATCGCAGCGCCGAAGAAACCAGGCGGGTGATTGAGGAGCTGTTGGCCGATCTGCCGGTTCACAGTGTTAGCCTTGATAACGGTTCCGAATTTTCTGAGTTTCGGAAAATGGAAGCGCATCTGTGCGCTCCGGTCTACTTCGCCGAGCCGCATAAGCCCTGGCAGCGTGGTACAAACGAAAACATAAATGATGTTGTTAGATTTTTCTTTCCCAAAGGGTTTGATTTCAGGACGGTTTCTCATGAGAATCTTCGTGTTGTGGAAGATCTCATCAATCATCGTCCCAGAAAGTGTCTCGGCTGGATGTCTCCTGCCGAATTTTTCCAAACTACTGTTGCACTTGCTTGACAATCTGCCGTGGCCCGTAGGGCCGGGGGGATACGACGCCCCGTAAGAGCCGCCCCCCACGGTGGGCCAGGGTCGGGACGTCCTGCAAGATCTACCGCAAAACCCGTAGGGCGGGGAAATGCCCCCCTTGCCTAAAGGGGGGTGGCATTTGCGTAGCAAATGACGGGGGGATTCCCCCGCCGTCATACGCCGTCATTGGTTACGAATAATTGTTGTTACGTAAACCCGCAAACATAGGCAACAGGGGTTGGATGGGCCGCAAAAGGGGCGGCTGTTCGGTGGGTCGGCTCGCTTTGTAGGGTGTGCCGCATCCGTTGGTTGCAAATAATTGTCGTTATGTAAACTTGTAAATATAGGTAGGGCGATGATTTATGCAGATTTTCGGTGGGGCGCACCGTTTGCGGCGCATTCTCGGCAGCCCGGGGATGTTCATTGTTAATTGTTAATTGTTAATTGTTAATTATTCATTCGCCCCCTCGGCGGGACGTCGCAAGCGCCGTCCCCTACGCAATTCATGCGCCACCGGCGCAAATCATTCGCCCTCCGGCGGGACGTCCTGAAGGCCGTCCCCTACAAAAATTCTATCGATAGCACCCGGGCTTGCCCCCGCCGTTATTGGTTGCCAATAATTGTTGTTATGTCGACCCGCAAGCATAGGCAGTGGGAGATGTTTTCCGTTGCGCAGATCGGCAGGCCGGGGGTGTTCATTCTGAATTGTTAGGCGCATTCCCGGCAGGCCGGGGGTGTTCATTGTTCATTGTTCATTGTTCATTGTTCATTGTTAATTGTTAATTCTTAATTATTAATTATTCATTCGCCTCTACGTCATTCTACCGATAAAACCCGCCGGGGCTGATCCCCCTCCCCTGCCCCGGCGCAGGAAAAAAGAGCCTCCCGGTGGGAGGCTCTTTTCAGCCATGGGTCGGTATCAGACGATGATGTTCATCTTTCGTGCGTCGTGGAGCAGCTGATCCCGGAAATCGGGGTGGGCCACGGCGATCAGTTCCTTCGTCCGCTGCCACAGGGTCTTGCCCCGCAGGCGGGCGATGCCGTACTCGGTGACGATGCAGTCCACATCGTTTTTACTGGTGGTCACCACACTGCCCACCGGCAGCGTGGCGGCGATACGGCTGACGGTGCCGCCGGCAGCGGTGGAGGGGAAGGCGATGAAGCTCTTGCCGCCCGGACTTGCCACGGCGCCCCGGACATAGTCCGCCTGACCGCCGGTGCCGGAGACGTGCTTCGTGCCCAGACTCTCGGCGCAGACCTGACCGTAGAAGTCCACCGCCAGCGCACCGTTCACCGACATGAACTTGGGGTGCTGGGCGATGATGGCCGGGTCGTTGGTATAGTCCACCGGCAAAAACTCGATGGCGTCGTTCTCGTGGATATAAGCGTACATATCCTGAGAGCCGTAGGACAGCGTGGCCACCGTCCGGCCCCGGTGCAGAGGCTTGGCATCGTTGGTCACGGCGCCGCAGCGGATCAGCTCGATCATACTGTCGGTCAGCAGCTCGGTGTGGATGCCCAGATCCCGCTTTGCATGGAGGGCCAGGCCCACCGCCTCGGGGATAGCGCCGATGCCCAGCTGGATGGTGGACTCATCAGGCACTTCCTCTGCGATATAGCCGCCGATGACACGGCTCATGTCGTCCAGCTCCACCATGCCCGGGGAGGGCAGGGGATCGTCGGTGGTGCAGAAGGCCGTCACCCGGGAGATATGGATCTTGGGGGCATGGAGGGCACGGGGGACTTTGCTTCCCACCTGCAGGTAGATACGCTCACAGTTTTCCAGCAGGGCCGGCGTATTGGAGCCGTTGATGCCGATGGAGAAGTAGCCCTCGTCGTCCATGGGTGCGGCGGTGAGGATGATGGCGTCCAGCCGCTCCCGCTCACGGAAGTACCGGGGCATATCCCGGTAGTAGCAGGGCACCACATCGGCAAGGCCCGCATTCACCGCTTTTCTGGCCCACGCACCGGAGAAACAGGTGGTGGCCCGGAAATAGGGGGCGATATGGGGCTCGTAGCAGTTCAGGGGCCGCAGGTCCAGGATGGTGTGGATCACTACGCCCTCCACCTTATGCTGATACAGGTACTCGCCGATGGTATTCAGCAGTGCATAGGGCATACCAAGGCCGATGTCGCTGCTCATGACCCAGTGGGGCCGGATCTGGGCGGCGATGCCTTCGGCGGTGGTCAGCTTTTCGTTGTACTGTTGACGGAACTCGCTCATGCCATCTGTTCCTTGGCGCAGGCGATGCCCCGGTGCAGGGCCTCCAGATTCAGCGGCACCAGCTTGGCCTTCTTGCCGGTGAACATCTCGTGGATCATTTCCTCGATGGTCTCCACCTTCAGCGCCTCGGTGGCGCCGATGTAAGCGCCCAGCATCACCATGTTGCCCACCTTCAGGTTGCCCAGCTCGGCGGCGATGGCGTCGCAGGGCACGTAGACGGCACGGATGTCGTCACGAGTCACCTTGTCGGGCACGATGCTGCTGTTGATAAAGGCGATGCCGCCCGGCTCCAGCGTGGGCTCGAACTTTATGAGGGAGGGGCGGTTCATCACCACGATCTCCGTGGTCTGCTCCACCAGCGGGGCGCCGATGCGATGCTCGCTGAGGATCACGGTGCAGTTGGCGGTACCGCCGCGCATCTCCGGGCCGTAGGACGGCACCCAGGACACTTCCAGACCTTCCACGACGCCGGCCTCGGCCAGATTCTTGCCGATGGACATCACGCCCTGACCGCCGAAGCCGGAAAGGATGATTTCACGCTTTTTCATGGTTTATTCAGCCTCCTTATCCTTGATCACGCCCAGGGGATAGTAGGCGGCCATGTGCTCCATCAGCCACTGGTTGGCTTCCACGATGTCCATACCCCAGTTGGTGGGGCAGGCGGCGATGACCTCGATGAAGGTGAAGCCTTCGCCGGCCATCTGCTTCTGGAAGGCCTTGCGGATGGCCTTCTTGGCCTTGTTCAGGTGGGGGATATCGGTGACGCACACACGCTCGGCATAGACCAGACCATCCAGGGTGGACAGCATCTCCGCCATGCGGATGGGGCTGCCGGCCTGCTCCACCGTGCGGCCCAGGGGGGCGGTGGTGGCACGCTGGCCGATGAGGGTGGTGGGGGCCATCTGGCCGCCGGTCATGCCGTAGATGGCGTTGTTGATAAAGATGGTGGTGAACTTCTCACCGCGCATGGCGGCGTGGACGATCTCGGCGGCGCCGATAGAGGCCAGGTCGCCGTCGCCCTGATAGGTGAACACGGGCTGGTCGGGATGCAGGCGCTTGACAGCCGTGGCCACGGCGGGGGCACGGCCGTGGGCCGCCTCGATGGTGTCGCAGGCGAAGTAGTTGCCGGCCAGCACGGCGCAGCCCACGGGGCAGATGCAGATGGAAGTATCCACCGCATTCATCTCCTCCAGCACTTCGGCCACCAGCTTATGTACGGTGCCGTGGCTGCAGCCGGGGCAATAGTGCAGCTCCGTATCCTGCAGACCGGTGGATTTACGATAGATGGTCGTCATGTTACTGCACCTCCTTGAAAAATTCCTCTGCCGCAAGCCGGACTTCCGACACGGTGGGCACCACGCCGCCGCAGCGGCCGTAGAAGCCCACAGGCTTCTTCTCGCCCACCGCCATGCGGACATCGTCCACCATCTGGCCCTGGCTCATCTCCACGGCCAGGAAGCCACGGCAAGAGCCCTCGGCCAGCTCACGCAGACGGGCATGGGGGAAGGGCCACACGGTGATGGGGCGCAGCACGCCGGCCTTGATGCCCTGGGCACGCAGCTGCTCGGCAGCGGACAGGGCGATACGGGCGGGAGTGCCGTAGGCCACCAGGATCACCTCGGCGTCCTCGGTGTTGACTTCCTCCCAGCGGCACTCGTTCTTCTCCATTTCGTCGAACTTGGCCTTCAGGCCGATGTTGCGCTTTTCGCAGGCGTCGGCCTCCAGCAGCAGGGAGGTGATAAAGTTATTGTGTGCCCGGCCACGGCGTCCGTCGGCGGCCCAGGTCTTCTCCGGCAGCACACGGGGGGTATGCTCCTTCCAGACGATGGGTTCCATCATCTGGCCGATGAGGCCGTCCGCCAGCACCATGACGGGGTTGCGGTACTGATCGGCAATGTCGAAGGCGTCGGCCATCACATCCACCGCCTCCTGCAGGTTGGCCGGGGCCAGCACCACCATGCGGTAGTCGCCGTTGCCGCCGCCGCGGGTGGCCTGATGATAGTCGCTCTGACCGGGCTGGATGGAGCCCAGGCCGGGGCCGCCGCGCATCACGTTGACGATGACGCCGGGCAGCTCTGCGCCCACCATGTAGCTGATGCCCTCCTGCTTCAGGCTGATGCCGGGGGAGGAAGAGGAGGTCATGGCACGCATGCCGCTGGCCGCTGCGCCGTAGACCATGTTGATGGCCGCCAGCTCCGACTCGGCCTGCACGAACACGCCGCCGGATTCGGGCATTTTCAGCGACATATACTCAGGGATCTCATTCTGGGGCGTAATGGGGTAGCCGAAGAAACCACGGCAGCCGGCACGGATGGCGGCCTCGGCAATCGCTTCGCTGCCCTTCCAGATCTCACGTTTCATGGACATGCACCTCCTCGTCAGTCTTTTTCAATGGTGATGATGGAATCGGGGCAGATCTTGGCACAGCTGGCGCAGCCCACGCAGGCGGCCTCATCCGTACAGACGGCGGGACGATAGCCCTTAACGTTGGTCACTGTGTCCAGTGCCAAAATGTGCTTGGGACAGACCGTCACGCAAAGGCTGCAGCCCTTGCATCTGTCCCGTTGGAAGGTAAGATGAATCGCCATACACAAGTCTCCTTTTTTAATAATTACCTCTTTACCCCCCTTGCCTAAAGGGGGGTGATTTTGCCGCAGGCAAAATCGGGGGGATACACTTTCAAATCACGCCTCACTCCCAAGGCCGCCGCATCGGACCGTCGGGGAGGCCCTGCATCTTTAGGCAGGGTCTGCCGAGGCCATTACCGCTGGGCCGAGGCCGCCGGTCCCTACCTGCCTCTCCCTCTGGGAGAGGTGGCCTCGCATCTTTAGGCGAGGCCGGAGAGGGCCCTCTCAGTCACCTGCGGTGACAGCTCTCCCAAAGGGAGAGCCAAGGGATCTTACTCCCACGGCTTTTTCATGTACAGATCCATGGGAAACACGTTTTCCAGCTGCGCTGCCGCCTCTTCATACAGATGCCGGGGCACGCAGTGGCACAGCACGCCAATGCCGGTCTTTTCGCTGACCTCCCGGGCCATCTCCGCACCGGCGAGCACGTCGGCCACCTCGGTGAGATGGCAGCAGTGGGTGTTGTTCACCAGAGCGTCCACCTGCATGCCGCAGGCGGCCTCGATCCGGCGGATGTAGTCGATGCACTTGTCCACCGTGTCGCTGAGGGGTCGGTTGGCGTTGATGACGCACAAAAGCCGTGCGCCCCGTGCCGCCAGCGCCTTGCGATACCGGGCCAGCACCCGGGCGCCGGAGGGATCGCCGCCGATGTCCAGCACGCCCCACAGCTCCGGGTTGTCCATCAGCACATTTACCTCTGCCGGCATACTGGGCAGGTCCGCATCCCGACAGGTGTTGGCGCTGGAGATCACACGGATCCCCGCCGCCTCCAGTTGGGGCGCACATTCCCGGCTGCGGAAATAGGGGTCCACCACATCCAGATCGGCCAGGGCCACCGGCGCACGCAGCTGCCCCAGGGCCAGAGCCAGATTCACGGAGAACTCCGTCTTGCCGCTGCCGAAGTGGCCCACCACCACGCTCAGCGGTGCACCGTCCACCCAGCTGTTGTTCTGACAAATCATGGGCATCACTCCTTTGTGACAAAATGCACAATCCGTGCAGGAAGAGTTCTGTTCTTCTTATACAAAATTTACCACAAATCCCTCAAGGTGTCAACGGAAAATCGAACGGTTCGGTGATTGCTTCTGTGGCATAACGGTGGCAGACCCACAGTTTTTCCCGGCGGCAGTGTTGCGTTTTCCCACATTTTGCTACCCCTTTAACGATTCCCTCTTTCAGCCTATGCTCCGCCGCCGCAGGACATGCCGCTCTCCTGCACCATCTATCGATCCACCCCGTAGGGTGGGGAAATGCCCCCCGCCGCCTTGCACCTGCCCGCCTTGGTTGCAGATAATTGTTGTTACGTAAACCCGCAAGCATAGGCGGCGGGTGGTTTATTGAGAGGCGTGGGTGGAAATGATCTGCCGTAGGGACCGGCGTCCCGACGGTCCATTGTATCCCCCAACGGCGGGCCGGGGTCGGCCCGCCCTACAAGACCTACCGCAACAACCCGTAGGGCGGGGGCTTGCCCCCGCCGCCATGCGCCTGCCCGTGTTGGTTGCGGATAATTGTTGTTACGTAAACCCGCAAATATAGGCGGGGGTGGTTTGGGGCGTGGGTGGAAATGATCTCCGTAGGGACCGGCGTCCCCGACGGTCCATTGTACCCCCCAACGGCGGGCCGGGGTCGGCCCGCCCTACAAGACCTACCGCAACAACCCGTAGGGCGGGGGCTTGCCGCCGCTGCGTATTTTGACCGCATCGGTTCGGTGGTGGTGTCGTGCTATCTGCTGCAGTGCGGCGCACGCACCGTGAAGGAAAACCGAAAGCGGTAAAATCCTGCGGTGTGCCTTGCAATCTGCCGCCGAATCGTGTAAAATACCAAGTTAAGCATCCACAATATGAAGGAGGAACAACCATGGATTACAGAATCGAGACCAAGTGCGTGCAGGGCGGCTATCATCCCGGCAACGGCGAACCCCGCCAGATCCCCATCGTCCAGAGCACCACGTTCAAATATGAGTCCAGCGCCGAGATGGGCAAGCTGTTTGACCTGGAGGCCGAGGGCTACTTCTACTCCCGCCTGCAGAACCCCACCTGCGACGCTGTGGCCGCCAAGATCTGTGAGATGGAAGGCGGCACGGCCGCCATGCTGACCTCCTCCGGTCAGGCCGCCAACTTCTTCGCCGTGTTCAACATCGCCGGCTGCGGCGATCATGTGGTGGCTTCCTCCACCATCTACGGCGGTACCTTCAACCTTTTCTCCGTCACCATGAAGAAGATGGGCGTGGAGTTCACCTTCGTCTCCCCCCACTGCACCGACGAGGAGCTGGAAGCTGCTTTCCGTCCCAACACCAAGGCCGTGTTCGGCGAGACCATCGCCAACCCCGCCCTGATCGTGCTGGACATCGAGCGCTTTGCGGGCGCCGCTCACCGCCACGGCGTACCCCTGATTATCGACAACACCTTCGCCACCCCCGTTAACTGCCGTCCCTTCGAGTGGGGCGCCGACATCGTCACCCACTCCACCACCAAGTACATGGACGGTCACGGCAGCGCCGTGGGCGGCTGCATCGTGGACAGCGGTAAGTTCGACTGGACGCGGCAGCCTGAGAAGTTCCCCGGCCTGTGCACCCCCGACGAGAGCTACCACGGCATCACCTATACCGAGCGCTTCGGCCTGGCCGGCGCCTACATCACCAAGGCTACCGCCCAGCTGATGCGTGACTTCGGCTGCACCCAGAGTCCCCAGAGCGCCTACCTGCTGAATCTGGGTCTGGAGAGCCTCCACGTCCGTATGCCCCGCCACTGCGAAAACGCCGTCAAGGTGGCCGACTTCCTGCGCAAGCATGAGAAGATCGCCTGGGTCAGCTGCGCCTCCCATCCCGAGGACGAGCAGTATGCCCTGGCCAGGAAGTACATGCCCAATGGTACCTGCGGCGTGGTCAGCTTCGGCGTCAAGGGCGGCCGTGCCGCTGCCGAGACCTTCATGGGCCGGCTGAAGATCGCCGCCATCGAGACCCACGTGGCCGACGCCCGTACCTGCTGCCTGCATCCCGCCAGTGCCACCCACCGTCAGATGAACGACGCCGAGCTGGTGGCCGCCGGTGTGGGCCCCGATCTGGTCCGCTACTCCTGCGGTCTGGAAAGCGCCGAGGACCTGATCGCCGATATCGCTCAGGCGCTGGAATTTTAAATCCATTTCCGCTTTGCCTTCCCCTTGGGGGGAAGGTGGCATTTGCGAAGCAAATGACGGATGAGGGGCCCGGACTTCGTACGCACTCCGCTTTGCCTTCCCTTTGGGAGGAAGGTGGCATTTGCGAAGCAAATAACGTCTGAGGGGCGCTCTACCCCCGCACCCACTTCGTATCCCGTCCCCCTCATCAGTCGGCTTACGCCGACAGCTTCCCCCCAAGGGGAAGCCGCAAAGGAGAGATCTTATGTCTTACTCCACCCCCCACCTGCGGAAGAATGCGCAAGCTTTGCGGCGGAATATGACAAAGGAAGAACGGCATCTGTGGTACGACTTTCTCAAGTTCCTTCCCCAGACCGTTCACCGCCAAAAAGTGATCGGTCCGTATATTGTAGACTTTTACTGTGCCGCCGCCAAACTGGTGATCGAACTGGATGGCGAACAGCACTATGCCCCCAGCGGTAAGGCCGCCGATGCACAACGAGATGCATATCTGCATCACCTTGGCTTGACCGTCGTGCGTTATTCCAATTTAGAGATACAGCAGAATTTCGAAGGCGTGTGCACTGATATTCTGCAGCATATCCAATAGTACCGCCTTGCCTTCCCCCCAAGGGGAAGCCTAAGAAACCCCCTGCGTTACCTGCTCCCCTCATCAGTCGGCTTACGCCGACAGCTTCCCCCCAAGGGGAAGCCTAAGAGGTAGTAATTAGAATCGAGGACACCACCCATGCCCATTAAAATCCCCAACGGACTGCCCGCCGAAAGCGTGCTGCTCAGTGAAAATATCTTCGTGATGAAGGAGACCCGGGCCCTCAGTCAGGAGATCCGCCCCCTGCGCATTCTCCTTCTCAACCTGATGCCCAAGAAGATCGAGACGGAGACCCAGCTCAGCCGCCTGCTGGGCAACACACCGCTGCAGGTGGAGCTGGAGCTGATCCACACCTCCACCCACGAGAGCCAGAACACCTCCGCCGAGCATCTGCTGGCCTTCTACAAGACCTTCGACGACGTGCGCGACCAGAACTTCGACGGCCTCATCATCACCGGTGCGCCGGTGGAGATGGTGTCCTTCGAGGAGGTGGACTACTGGGACGAGCTGCGCACCATCATGGAATGGAGCAAGACCCACGTCCACTCCACCCTCCACATCTGCTGGGGCGCCCAGGCCGGTCTTTACTACCACTACGGCATCGACAAGGTCACTTTGCCGGCCAAAATGTTCGGCATTTTCCCCCACACGCTGGATTACAAGAACTCCATGCTGTTCCGTGGCTTTGACGATGTGTTCTCCGTCCCCCACTCCCGCCACACCACCGTGCCCCGGGAAGCCATCGAGGCCGACCCCCGTCTGCGGGTGCTGGCCTCCTCCGACGAGGCCGGCGTCTACGCCGCCATCGATAAGGCCAACCGCCGCATCTTCATCATGGGCCACAGCGAGTACGACGCCATGACCCTGGACGCCGAGTACCGCCGTGACATCGCCAAGGGCATGGACATCGCCGTGCCCAAGAACTACTATCCCGGCGACGACCCCACCCAGCCCCCCATGGTCAGCTGGCGCTCCTGCGCCAACCTCCTGTTCAGCAACTGGCTGAACTACTTCGTCTATCAGACCACCCCCTACGATCTCAAGGAGATCGGCACCGGCGAATGACCGCACCACAGGACCGTCCCTCAACCGAGGGGCGGTCTTTTTTTGCGGAGCGGTTGCGGATCATTGTTGTTGCGTTAACTTGCAAACATAGGCGGCAGAATCAATTTTGGGGGCGGTTATGTAGAAATGCGCATCCGTAGGGACCGGCGTCCTCGACGGCCCATCGCACCGCACCCAACGGCGGGCCGGGGTCGGCCCGCCCTACAAGACCTGCCGCAACGACCCGTAGGACGGGCCTCTGCGCCCGGGCGC
Source organism: Oscillospiraceae bacterium (assembly GCA_017415775.1). GTDB lineage: Bacteria > Bacillota > Clostridia > Oscillospirales > Oscillospiraceae > Vescimonas. The sequence continues at coordinate 5,199 of JAFQFC010000013.1, read as the reverse complement.
AATTGTTCATTGTTCATTCTTAATTATTAATTCTTAATTGTTAATTCTTTCGCTGCGTGGTATGATGGAGAAAAACCTCACAAGGAGGAACGACACATGGAACACAACTTCCGTTTCGGCAGCTATCTGGTGATCCCTCTGCGCTTTGAGGGCGATCAGGCCGCCGTGGCCCCCGGTCTGGAACCCCAGCCCATGACCACGCTGGATCTGACGGAGAACGTCAAGGCCAAGCTCACCGGCGTGCTGCTGGTGTTGCTGCTGCTGCCGGCTCTGCTGCGCCGCAAATAATGGTTTGAAGGAGGCCATCGCCATGAAATACGACTTTACATCCGTCATCGACCGCATGGGCAAGGACGCCCTGGCCGTGGAGGCTCTGGGCCAGCCCGGCTTCCCCGCCCGACCCCGTGAGGGCTTCGACGCCATCCCCATGTGGGTGGCGGACATGAATTTCCCCACCTGCCCCGCCATCCCCGCCGCCCTGAAGGCCCGTGCCGACCATGCCCTGTACGGCTATTTTCAGGCCCCGGAGAAATACTACCGCTCCATCATCAACTGGCAGCGGGCGAGAAACGGCGTGCGTGGTCTGGAAGCCAAGCACATCGGCTTTGAAAACGGCGTGCTAGGCGGCGTCCTGAGCGCCCTGAGCGTTCTCTGCCCCCGTGGCGGCGAGGTGCTGCTCCACAGCCCCACCTACATCGGCTTCACCTCCAGTCTGGAAAACGCCGGCTATCATCTGGTCCACAGCCCGCTGGTGAAGGACGAAAAGGGCATCTGGCGCATGGACCTTGCCGACATGGAGGAAAAACTGGCCAAAAAGAACATCCACGCTTTTGTTTTCTGCTCGCCCCACAACCCCACGGGCCGTGTGTGGGAGCGCTGGGAGATCGAGGCGGTGGCCGCCTTGTGCGAGAAGTACGACGTCTACCTCGTCAGCGACGAGATCTGGTCGGACATCATCCTTGCAGGCCGCCACATCCCCACCCAGTCCATCCCGGCGCTGCGGCAGCGCACCGTGGCCCTCTACGCCCCCTCCAAGACCTTCAATCTGGCGGGCCTTGTGGGCAGCTACCACGTGATCTACAACGACCGGCTGCGCCATCTGGTGCGCAAGGCCGGTTCGGTGAGCCACTACAACAACGGCAACGTCCTCTCCATGCACGCCCTGATGGCGGGCTACAGCTGCGAGGGCGCCCTGTGGGTGGAGGAGCTGCGGCAGGTGATCCGTGAAAACGTGGACTTCGCCTGCGATTTCATCGCCGAACACTTCCCGGGCGTCACCGTCAGCCGCCCGCAAGGCACCTACATGCTGTTTCTGGACTGCACCGCATGGTGCGAGCGCAGCGGCGTCACCATCGATGAGGTGATCCGCCGTGGCTGGGACGTGGGCGTTGCATGGCAGGATGGCCGGCCCTTCCACGGCCCGTGCCATATCCGCATGAATCTGGCCCTGCCCACCGCAAGGGTGGAAGAGGCGTTCCGCCGGCTGAAAGAGTACGTGTTTCATTCTTAATTGTTAATTGTTAATTCTTAATTTGGGCATTCTCCCATTCCGAGAGTCATTCTCGCCCTTGAGGGTGTACTTTTCTCCCCCGCTGTGGGAGAATTGGGGTGCAAAGATCTTTGACACCCTGCAAAAAGGAGCCTGTCACTATGGAAAAACAGACCATTGGTAAATTCATCGCCGCTCTGCGTAAGGCCCACGGCATGACCCAGAAGGAGCTGGGGGAAAAGCTGTACGTCTCCGACAAGACCGTCAGCCGCTGGGAGCGGGACGAGTGCGACCCGGAGCTGCACCTCATCCCCGTCATTGCCGAGGTGTTCGGCGTCACTGCCGACGAGCTGCTGCGTGGTCAGCGGCGCAGCGAAAGCGCCGCCCCCAACCCGGAAACGGCGGCACGACAGAAGCAGAAAAGCGACAAGCAGTGGCGCAGCCTGCTGCAGCGGCGGCAGGTGCGATTCCGCAACCTGTCCCTCATGGCCCGGGGCGTGGCGCTGGTGGGCCTCATCGTGGCCGCCGTGTGCGACCTGTGCTTCACCCATGCGCTGCTGGGCTTCTGTCTGGGCCTGGTGTTCCTCATCGCCGCCACCATCATGGCGCTGTGCTTCGACGCCTCGGCCCGCCTGCAGTGCGACGAGGACGAGCCGGAGCGGCAGAACGAGGTGGACGCTTTCAACCATCAGCTCACCGCCACCACCGTGTCGGTGCTGAGCCTCATCGGCTGCGTGCTGGCCTTTTTGCTGCCGCTGCTGCTGGTGGAGGCCTATTACGGCATGGCCACCGGCAGCTGGCTGCTGCTGGGCCTTCTCTGCGTGGCCGTGGCGTTGGGCGTGGGCCATGTGGTGTATACCCTCTGGCTGCGGCCCTCCCTGGTGCGCCGTGGCCTGCTGGGTGGAGACGGCCAGACCGCCCGTGACAAGGCATTGTTGAAAAAGCTTTTGAAGGTGACCCTGCCGGCCACGGCGGTGGGCATCGTCCTCATCATCGTGCTGGAAGCATCCGGCGCTGCGTGGCTCGCCAAGGCAGAAAAGTTCGACAATTACGCTGATTTCGAGAAATTCATGTACAACCGGGCCATGGAAGAGGCCCAGTCGGAATGGGAGGGCTTCACCCTCATCCCGCTGGAGGAGGGCTACCGTGTGATGGACGGCAGCGACCCTGTCACCGGGGACGTGACCTTCCTGACCGACACCGTCACCGACAAGGACGGCCGTGTGCTCTCCACCTACGCCAGCGGCGGCGTCAGCATGGTGACCTTCCGGTTCGACAAGTCCGACGACGGCCTGCCGGTGCAGGTCTACACCTACGAGGCCATGCGTAACGGTTGGGCGCTGCAGGACGGGCTGCAGGGTGTACTGGTGGCGGCGATCTATCTCCTCTGGCTGGTGTGCGCCGTTTGGTATCTGCGGCAGCGGAGAAAAGGTTAAAACCGACAAAAGGACGGCATTTGCCGTCCTTTTCGCATCGGTTGCGGATAATTGTTGTTACGTAAACCCGCAAAGATAGGCAACGGTCGTACTTTTTATTGCGCAGATCGGCGTGGCCGGTGGCATTCATTCTTAATTGTTAATTCTTCATTCTTAATTGTCATCCCCCTCAACGGGCGGCTGATAGCCGCCCCTACACCGTCTATCGATAGAACCCGTAGGGGCGGGCCTCTGCGCCCGCCCGCAATTATTAATTATTAATTCTTAATTCTTAATTAAAAAAAGAGCCGTTTTCTTGCGAAAACGACTCTTTTTTCTCACAGTTGCACTTCTGCGCCGCCATCGGTGTACACGATGCGGTCACCCCGGCAGGTCAGGGTATCGATGTGATCCAGATAGGCCCGGATGCTGGGGAAGGCGGGGGTGAAGTTTTCCACAACGGCCCTGGTACGCTGTGCATCGTTCTCCAGCAGCAGGTGCAGCATCACCAGCTGCCACTTGGCGTTATCCACGCAGCCCTTCTCCGGGTCGGCGATGCGGTAATCCTTGCCGTGGCCGGTGCCTGCCGCACCGTAGCAATAGGGGTGCAGGGCCGGCATCACGTTGGACACGTCGCCCATATCGGTGGAACCGGTGCTCACCCGATGGTTATGCAGCAGCGGGATGTCCAGCAGGGCGGCGGCATCGGCAGCCACCTGGGCAAGGTCACCATTCTGGTACAGGGGGGCGTAGCCGGGGGTGTCCTGAATGTCGATGTTGGCGCCCAGGCTCAATGCAGCGCCGGTGAGGGCCCGGTTGACACGGCGGTTGGCGTCGTTGATGGCCTCGAAGCTGGCGCCCCGGACGTAGCTCTCCACCACCACACGGGCGGGGATGGCATTGACGGCGTCGCCGCCGCAGGTGATGATGGGATGGACACGGATGAGATCCTGTTCCCGGAAGGTCTCACGGATGGCGTTGACGGCGCTGAGCCCCTGCTGGGCAGCGTACAGGGCGTTGACGCCCTCCCACGGCGCACCGCCGGCATGGGCGCTGACGCCGGAATACACCACCTGCTTGGTGAGAAAGCCCACAGAGCCGTCGGACACCTTACAGGTTTCGTCATCGGTGGAGTGGACCATGAAGGCCAGATCCACGCCGTCGAAGTAGCCACGGTGCAAAAACTCCGTCTTGCCGCCCAGATACTTGATGACGCCCTGTTCCTGCAGGTCCATGCGGTAGCCGATCTCCAGCATTTCCTCGGCAGGCACGGCGCACAGACGGATGCGGCCGCTGAGCTCATCCAGCGCACCCGGCTCCTTCAATGCCGCTGCGATGCCCACCAGCGCCGCACACTGGGCCGCATGGCCGCAGGCGTGGGCCGCACCGGTCACGGGATCGGCGTCGGGATGGTCGGGCACGATGAGGCTGTCCAGCTCGCCCAGGATCAGCAGCTCCGGGCCGGGCCGTCCGGTGTCCAGCACGGTGTAAAAGCCGGGGATGTCGCCGGCGCAGGTCAGCTCGTAGCCCAGGGCTTCAAACTGCCGCACCATATAGTCGTGGGTCTTCCACTCCCTGTAGCCCGTCTCCGGGTTGTGCCAGATGTAGTCCAGCGCATCGAAGATCCGCTGACGGTGCTTTTCCACCGCTGCCACATGCTCAAACCACATAAAAATGCCCCGCTTTCTTTCATATTCTTAGTTGCATTGTAGCATCGCCGGCAGCCGGTGTCCACGCATAGAATCCACAAAAAAGGGCGGGTCTGTTTGTGCAGTGTGGACAGATGACCATGCGCTCCACGGCGGGCGGATATGGAATCCGCCCCTACGACGATCTACCGATAGAAACTCGTAGGGGCGGGCCTCTGCGCCCGCCCGCACTGGTTGCGAATAATTGTTGTTACGTAAACCGACCAATATAGGCGACAGGGGTAATTGAGAGCGGGGAACGTGGCGTGTCGTAGGGGCCGGGCTTCAGAACGGCCCGCAGCACCGCACCCCCGGCGGGCCGGGGTCGGCCCGCCCTACAGAGCCTAACGATAGAACCCGGAGGGGGCGAGGTCCTCAGCGCCCCGCATGGTGCATCCTCGGCGGGCGGCGGATCGCCGCCCCTACGACGATCTACCGATAGAAACTCGTAGGGGCGGGCCTCTGCGCCCGCACCCACAGGTTGCAGATAATTGTTATTACGTAAACCCGCAAACATAGGCGGCGGGGGATTTTTGTTGGGCAGATTGATGGTAACCGTTTCGTAGTGGGCGGCATACCCCCCTTGCCTAAAGGGGGGTGGGCAGAT
>JAFQFC010000012.1 GCA_017415775.1 Oscillospiraceae bacterium | reverse complement strand
CTTCTGCGATCTGGACGGCGATCTGGAAGTGATGGAAGGCATGGTCAAGCACATCATCCGCACCGTGCTGGACAAGTGCCCCGATGAGATCAACTTCTTCAACAGCTTCGTGGACAAGGGTCTGAAGGAGCGTCTGGAGCTGGTGGCTTCCTCCGCTTTCGGCCGTGTCACTTACACCGAGGCTGTGGAGATCCTGAAGAAGAACAATGACAACTTCGACTTCCCCGTGGAGTGGGGTACCGACCTGCAGACCGAGCATGAGCGCTATCTCACCGAGCAGATCTACAAGCGCCCCGTGTTTGTCACCGACTATCCCAAGGAGATCAAGGCCTTCTACATGCGCCTCAACGACGACGGCAAGACCGTGGCCGCTGCCGACTGTCTGGTGCCCGGCATCGGCGAGATCATCGGCGGCAGCCAGCGTGAGGAGCGTCTGGAGCTGCTGGAAAGCCGCATCCGTGAGCTGGGTATGGATCCTCAGGATTACTGGTGGTACTGCGACCTGCGCCGCTACGGCTCCTGCCGCCACGCCGGCTTTGGCCTGGGCTTCGAGCGCATGGTGATGTACCTCACCGGCGTCAGCAACATCCGCGACGTGGAGCTGCATCCCCGCACCGTTGGCAACGCCGAGTTCTAAGAAATTATATGCTTATCGCCCCATTTGCTGATTGCAAATGGGGCGATTTTTTATTCTTCCTCTTGACTCTCTTCCATATAGATCTCTTCACATGCCTGCTGCGCTTCGATCAGCATCTCTTTGGCAATCCCATAATTATGCTCATCTATGTGAGCCAACACATCTGTTACGGCGTTAAATAAGCGGAGATACATCTTTTTATACATTCTTTCACCTCCCGCTTCCATGTTAGATAAAATTTATCTGAAAGTCAATAGATAAAAAGTATCTGACATATAGTAGTATTAATCTTCTGCAGGAGGTGATGCCCATGAAAAACCGTATCCGTGACTTACGGGAAGACAACGACCTGTCCCAACGGAAGGTAGCAGAAGCCATCGGCATCACGCAGCGCAAATACAGCTATGTGGAAACCGGCACCCAGCAGTTGACCGACGAACTTCTGTGCCGTCTGGCCGATTTTTACGGTGTCAGCGTGGATTATCTCCTCTGCCGCACCGACCGGGACAAGCCCTATCCGAAAAAGTGAAATGCCCCCGCTTGCTTTTCTGCAGGCGGGGTCATTTTGTAAACTTTTTCTCGCCGCCAAAAATCTTCGTCGAAAAAGGTGGCAATCCGTCAAAAAATGTGCTATCCTATAAACTGACCAAGAAGCCGCCCCTGCCGCAGATACGACACAGGCGGAACTGTATCTGACGCAAGGAGGCACCTTATGGACAGAGAACTGAAACGCCACTACGCCCTCATCGTGGACTTTTTGGGCCACGTGCTGGGTCCCGACTACGAAGTGGCCCTGCATGAGCTGACCGATGATTCCAACCGCATCGTGGCCATCGCCAACGGCGAGCTGACGGGCCGCCATCTGGGCTCTCCCCTGAGCAACAAGATGCTGGAATTCGTGGCCGGCCGCATGTACGAGACGCAGGACTACGTGCTGGGCTTTGAGTCCACCGCCGCCAACGGCAAGAAAATGCGCTCCAACAGTATGTTCATCAAGGGCCGCAACGGCGAGCTGGCAGGTCTTTTGTGCATCAACTTCGATTCCAGCCGCTATGAAGAGCTGGCCGGCCGGGTGATGGACCTGTGCGGCGGCCTCATCAAGCCCGGTGTGGAAAGCGGCACCAGCCTCATCGCCGAGGCCAACGACCCCTCCGAGGAGTCGCTGCACCCCAGCTATCCCACCTCCATCGCCGGCGCCACCGCCAGCATCGTCTCCTCCGTCATCTCCGCTTACCCGGTGGATGTGACCCGCCTGACCCAGGACGAGAAGATGGAGATCATGGACATCCTCAACCGCAAGGGCGTATTCCTGCTGAAGGGTTCCGTGGGCTATGTGGCCCGGGAGCTGCGCAGCAGCGAAGCCAGCATCTACCGCTACCTGGGCAAGCTGAACAGCAAGGCGCAGGAGCTGGAATAAAATGAAAAAACAGGAAAAGGACGGCAATCTGCCGTCCTTTTTGTTGCATATACCGTTTCCTTTTGCAATTTTTTCCGGTATAATAGCAAAAAATTCCGCTGCGGCCCCGGTTTTGCGGCCGCCGCTGCGTAATCTGTCTACGGGAGAGGAGGGATCTTATGGCACGAGAAGAACACGATATCGTCCGGCAGGTACTGCAGGCCCAGCAGGACAGCTATGCCGCCGACCGGCTCATCGAGCGCTACCTGCCCTTTATCCGTGCAGAGGCCGCCAAGTTTCTGCAGCGTCCTCCCACCGACAGCGATGACGAACTGAGCATCGCCATGATCGCTTTCCACGAGGCCGTCTGCGGCTACGACAAAGGTCGGGGCGCTTTCCTGCCCTACGCCTCCACCCTCATCCGCAGCCGCCTCATCGACTACGACCGCAAGGAGCGCCGTCACCGCAGCAGCGTATCTCTCGATGCACCCCGTGGCGAGGAAGAAGACGGCTCGCTGCTGGACACGCTGGCCGATCCCAGCGACCACAGCGGCGATCTCATTACCCGGGAGGCTACTGCCCATGAGATCCGGGAGCTGAGCGAGCAGATGGAGAGCTTCGGCGTCTCTTTGGCCGACGTGGCGGATAATTGCCCCCGGCAGCAGCGGACGCTGGACGCCTGCCGCACCGCCATGGCCTACGCCAAAAGCCGGCCGGACCTGCTGGATCAGCTGGTGCGCACCGGCAAGCTGCCCCTCAGCGAGCTGGCACAAGGCAGCGGTGTGGAGCGCAAAACGCTGGAGCGGCACCGCAAATACCTGATGGCACTGCTGCTGATCTGCACCAACGGCTATGAGATCATTCGCGGACACCTGCATCAGGTGATGAAAGGAGGCGGTGTGCAATGAACTATATTGTTATGGAATGCCATCCCGGCTACGCCGTGCTGCTGGATGAGGACGGCCGCTTTATCAAGGCCGCCAATTTCCAGTATGAAGTGGGCGACACTGTCACCGACCCGGTCCCCATGCGTGAGACTCGCCCCCGGCATCGCCGCCGGGCCAGTCCCTGGGCCTACGCCGCCGGCGCGCTGGCTGCCTGCCTGACGCTGGTACTGGGCTTGCTGATCTATCAGCTCTACTTCTATCCCGTTTCCTCCATTATAATGAACATCAACCCGCAGGTGCGCATGGAGCTGAACAGCCACGGCGACGTGCTGGCACTGCAGGGGCTGAATGAGGACGGCGTTACGCTGCTGCAGGGTTACAGTGGGCGAGGCAAGGACTCCCTTACCGTGTCCGACGAACTGATCGACCGGGCCATCGCCATGGGCTTTCTCAGTGAGGGCGGCGAGGTCATTTTCTCCATTCTGGCACCGGATGAAGCCCGCTTCCAGCAGTACGGTCTGATGCTGCGGCACGGCGTGAGCGACTATCTGACAGATCGGCTGTCTGTCACAGTGGAGATCTATGACGGCCACGTGGTCATCATTACGCCGGACGGCAGCATCTCCTCCGGTAACGATGCTGACATCGACGATGACGATACCGACGATGATGACAATGATGATGACAATGAT
>JAFQFC010000011.1 GCA_017415775.1 Oscillospiraceae bacterium | reverse complement strand
CTATAACCACTACTTCGGCTGGTACGGCGGCGAGACCTCCATGAACGGCCCCTGGTTCGATAAGTTCCACGCCACCCATCCCAATATTCCCATCGGCTGCTCCGAGTACGGCTGCGAGGCCCTGAACTGGCATACCTCCAACCCCACCCAGGGCGACTATACCGAGGAATATCAGGCCTACTACCACGAAGAGCTGATCCGCCAGCTGTTCACCCGCAAGTACATCTGGGCCACCCACGTGTGGAACATGTTCGACTTCGGCGCCGACGCCCGTGCCGAGGGCGGCGAGAACGGCCAGAACCACAAGGGCCTCGTGACCATCGACCGCAAGTATAAGAAGGATTCCTTCTATGCTTACAAGGCATGGCTGAATCCCGAGCCCATGGTCCACCTGTGCGGCAAGCGCTACATTGACCGTGTGGAGGACGTGACCCGTGTCACCGTCTACTCCAACCAGCCCACCGTGGAGCTGTTCGCCAACGGCGTCAGCCTGGGCGTGAAGGAAGCGGCCGACCACTTCTTCTACTTCGACGTTCCCAACGTGGGCGAGACCAAGCTGGAAGCCGTGGCCGGTGACCTGCGCGATGAGAGCGTCATCCGCAAGGTGGAGACCTTCAACGAAGAGTATCGTATGAAGGAAGTGGGCGCCATCCTCAACTGGTTCGACATCGAGGAGCGTGAGGGCTACTTCAGCCTCAACTCCAAGATGAGCGACATCATGTCCACTCTGCGCGGCAAGCTGTGGCTGGCCGGCATGATGATGACCATGAAGAAGAAAATGGACGCCAACAAGAAGTCCGCAGCCGAGGGCGAAAAGAAGGGCGGCGGCTTCGACATCGACCTGAAGGGCATCAAGGGCATGGGCCAGATGCTGGGCGGTTTCACCGTGCTGCGTCTGACCTCCATGATGGGCATGGCCAACATCAGCTTCAATAAGGAAGAGCTGCTGGCCATCAACGCCAAGCTCAACAAGATCCGTCAGCCCAAGAAGTAAGACGGATAACTTAAAACCCAACCACCCCTGTGATCGCCGCAGGGGTGGTTTTGCGTCATAGAAGACAAAAAGACCTTGCAATACGGGGAAAATACCGCTATGATAAGCAGGAACGACAGAAAAAGTTGAGGAACACCCCATGATCTACGCCGAAAAACTGACCTTTGGATTCGACAGCACGCTGCTGTTTCATAAAATTTCCTTCACGCTGCAGGAGAACTGTCACTGCGCCCTCATCGGCAGCAACGGCACCGGCAAGACCACCCTCATGAACCTGATCCGTGACCCGGAAAGCTATACCTTCGACGGTAAGCTGAAGCGGGAGGGGACAGGCCGCATCGGCTATGTCAGCCAGTTTGCCATTCGGGAGGGTGACCAGTCCGTCACCGTCTATGACTATCTGTGTCAGGACTTTCAGGCGTTGGAGCAGGCCATCGGCGATGTCTGCACGCAGATGGAGTCTGCCGAGGATCTGGACGCCTTGATGGAGCGCTACCAGAGCCTGCTGGACGAAAGCGACGCCATGGACGCCGATAACTACGAGGTCAACATCCGCCGTCAGCTGCAGCTGGCCGAACTGGCCGACAAGGCCGAGCTGGAGCTGGAAAAGCTCAGCGGCGGCGAGCTGAAGCTGGTGCAGGTCATCCGCCAGATGCTGCGCCGGCCCGGCCTTCTCATCATGGACGAGCCGGATGTGTTTCTGGACTTTGAAAACCTCAACGGCCTGCGGGATCTGATCAATGCCTATCAGGGTACGCTGCTGGTGGTGACCCACAGCCGCTATCTGCTGGCCCACTGCTTTGACCGCATCTGGCATCTGGAAAACGGCGATCTGCAGGAGTTTGACGGCAACTACAACGAGTACAGCTGCTCCCGCCTGCAGAAGAAGATCGACCTGCAGCTGGTGGCCAAGAAGGAGGAGGCGGAGATCCAGCGAGTCTCGGAGCTGGTGGAGCGGCTGCGTGAGATCGCCACGGAAGTCTCCGAGTCCCAGCACGGCCGCACCCTCAAGGGCAAGGTCAGTTACCTCAATCGTCTGCTGAGTCGCCAGATCAAAGCGCCCTTCGTGGAGATCCGTCAGCCGGAGATCTGCCTGCCGGCGGTGGAAGCGCCGGAAGAACCTGTGGAGCTGCTGCGCCTGGACAACTACGCCCTGTCCTTTGAAGATGCGCTGCTGGAAGCGGTCAGCTTCGCTGTCCACGCCGGGGAGAAGGTGGCGCTGGTGGGCGCCAACGGCACCGGCAAGACCTCCATGCTCCGTGAGATCTGGAAGAACGACCATCCCGCCATCCATTTTTCCGAGGAAGCCAACCCCGCCTTTTTCTCTCAGCTGCACGCCGAGATCCTGAACGAGCAGAACAGTATCTATGAGGAGTTCTTCGCCATCGGCTTTGCCAACGGTGCGCAGGTAGAGGAATACCTGCAGAAGTACTGCTTTGCACCCGACAGCCTGTACCGCAAGGTGGGATGCCTCTCCGGCGGCGAGAAGAACCTGCTGCAGCTGGCAAAGCTTTCTGCCGGCAGCGCCAATCTCCTGCTGCTGGACGAGCCCTCCAGCCACCTGGATACCTTTGCCCAGCTGGCGCTGGAAGAGGCCATTGCCGCCTATCACGGTGCCGTGCTGATGGTCTCCCACGACTTCTATACCATCGTCAACTGCGCCGACACCATTCTGTTGGTGGAAAACGGCACCATCCGGCCTATGAGCGCCCGGGCCTTCCGCAAGATGATCTATAAGAAGCATTTCAGCAAGGACTATCTGGAGCTGGAGCTGCAGAAGAAGGATCTGGAGACCCGCATCCAGCGCAGCCTGGAAGAGGGCGACTGCGCCGAAGCCCAGCGTCTGTGCGACAAGCTGGCCACCGTGGTGGCGGAGATGCAGAAGGCGTAAAAAGTAGAAAAAACCCCCGAAAGGCAAGGCTTAATAGTGACAAGTAACTATTTTGTCGCAGAGAACGGTGTGACCCGAAGGTCACGCCGTATTTCCGCGTTCATAGGTTGTTTGTGTGATGATAGGCTCGGAAATAACGGGAATATCCACATCGTCCACGAAATTGAAGTAAATCTTCACTTTCTGCGTCCGCTTGCCGCCGGACTTATCCGGAGCATAAACGACGATCT